>NZ_DAISHJ010000008.1:0-108322 GCF_036822615.1 Aggregatilinea sp.
GCGCGTTTCGTTGGCTATCTCTTCCCTCAGCAGAATCTAGTGTCGCCCCCTCAGCACGAAAGCGGAGGGAAGGGGAAGCCACCCACGCAACAGAGTTGCGCGGCGACCTCCAGAGAAAAACGAGCGGTTGCAACCCCGCCCCTACGGATCTCGGGGTAATGGGTGCGAAAGGAACCAATCTTCTCGCTCGAAAAGTGCATAACACGCTCCAGGCGTTGTTTGGGGCGTGTGGGGCGGGTTCTTGCGCGGAGTTGACATAAGACCGCATAAAATTATAGAGTAATAAAAAACAAAACAATAGAATAAATGCGGTGCGAATTGCCTTGCACCGCATTTCACCCGGCGCGATTTCGCGGATCTCCCGACCGCCCACAAACAACCGTCCTACGGATGCTGAGTGCCATGTCTGTGCAGGGGGTGATGGCATGACTGATGTGTTTATCAGCTATTCCCGAGCGGATAGTGAATTCGTTCTGTGGCTGAATAACACCTTGAAGCGGCGGGGACATGATACCTGGGTGGACTGGCAGGATATTCCCCGTGGAGACGAGTGGCTGAACGAAATTTACGACGGGATCGACAATGCCGACACCTTCATTTCCGTCATCAGCCACCACTCGCTGACTTCGCAAATCTGTAACGACGAGATCGCGTACGCGCTGTCCCGAAACAAACGGGTCATGCCGCTTATCTTGGAGCGCATCGAAGGTACCGTCTTCAACGAAGTCGCCGGGCGGTGGATTACCGTGCCGTGGGAACAGCGCGCTCGCTCAAACTGGGAGGAAATCCGCAGCCTGAACTGGCTGTTTTTCACCGAGTCCGAGAAATATGACCAGGAGATCGGTGCGCTCATCGAGGCGCTGGAGACCGATCAGGCGCACGTCAAAGCGCACACGCGTTACCTGACGCGGGCACTGGAATGGGACCGCGCGGGGCGCAAGCCGAGTATGCTGCTGAACGGCGACGAACTCACGGCTGCCGAGCAATGGCTGAAGGATACGGTCGCGGAGAAGCGCGTACCGCCAGCCGATTCGCTGCACCGCATCTACATCGAGGAAAGCCGCGCCGAAGAAACCCGCCAGCAGGAACGTGCAGCGGCTCAGGAACGCCGCACACACCGGCTGCGGGTCGCGGCTGGGACCCTGGCGGTGGTCGTGGTGATCGCGTTCGGGGCGACCGTGCTGGCGCTGGCAAGCGCCGCAGAATCGCGCAGCGCGAGCAATGCGGCCCAAACGCAGATCGGCATCGCGCATGACGAGCGCGCCCAGTCCGAGGCGCTGCGCGTGACTGCCGAAGCCCAGGCGACGCGGTTCGCGTTCGAGCAGGAACACGCCCAGTTGATGTTACAGCGGTTTGGGATCGTGCCGACGCTGGCGACGACGCTGGAACCTGCGGCGCTCGTTGCTCGCGCGACCGCCGAGGCGAATCCAACCCCGCAGCCGAGCGTCGTGCAGCGCATCAAAGGCGCGGACATGGTGCAGGTGCCGCCCGGTTGTTTCAACATGGGGAGCGTCATCGACAGCGCAGCGCCCGTTCACCAGATCTGTTTTGACGAGCCGTATTGGATCGACCGTCTGGAAGTCACGCGCCGCCAGTACGAGGTCTGCGTGCTAGCCGGGGCGTGCAGCGACGTCGAGGCCAACGTCTATTCGACCGGGAACAACGATCCGGTTAACAACGTGGTGTGGACGCAGGCGCTTGCGTACTGCCAGTGGCGCGGCGCGCGGCTGCCGACCGAACCGGAGTGGGAATACGCCGCGCGCGGCCCGGACAGCCGGGTTTATCCGTGGGGCGACACGTTCAATCCGGATTACCTCGTGTATATCGGCAACTCGAATTTCAAAACCGCGCCGGTGGGAACCCGCCCGCCGGAGAGTGCGTCGTGGGTCGGCGCGATGGATATGGCGGGCAACGTGTGGGAGTGGGTCAGCACGGCTTACTCATCCGAGGATTTCACGACCATCTACCGCTATCCCTATACACCCGACGACGGGCGCGAAGACCTGACCCGTACCGATGTGCGCCGGGTTACACGCGGCGGATCGTTCAATGACGACGAGAACAACCCGCGCAGCGCGCAGCGGGCGTGGCTGCATCCCACCGATATGACGTCCGGGCACCTGCTGGTCGGCTTTCGCTGCGCCGCATCGGAATCCGAGCTGGCGACGCCCGCCGCAGCGGGATGAAAAAGCCGGGTCCATCAGTGGCCCCGGCTGCGGATTTTGCTGTGTCGTGATGGTTGGGTTCTACTGCACCCAGAAATACTGGCTGCCCTGATTTTCCATGATCCACTCGCCTCCGGCGGACCACCACACGCCGTTATCGGCACATTCGACGCCCCCGAAGAAGACGAGGTAGTCACCCGGCTCGCGCGAGCTGTCTACCCGTGCGTTGAGGGACGGCCCGGTGTAGATGAACTGCGTGCCAACCCCGTTGGTGACGTAGGCGCGCCCGCCGCCGGTGTCCGGATTCAGCCGAATGGGTGACGCGCCGGGGCAGGTCCACTGACGAAGATAGGCCTGGGCACTGGCTTCGTCGTAGCTGCCGCCCCAGATGATTTCATGCATGAGCGGCGCGCCATAGCGCATGGGGATGCGATACCAGTAGTAGCCCGTATCGGGATGGGTGACCGTGATGCCGTCGTAGGATAAGAAACTGCCCATTTGCCCGATGATGTCGATCGTGCCCACCGCACGGCGCAGGTTGTTCGTGTCCAGCTCATCGATCTCGTTCAGCCAGGTCAACTGCGACAGCGGGAGCGTAAAGAGGCCCTGCTGGTCCGCGCGCGCTTCGAACCATTCCGGATAGTCGCCAAAGGCCGATCCGCTCAGGATGAAGCGCTCGTTCGACTGCAACCCCGCGACGAGCATCTGGCCGCCGTTGGCGAGCGTGAACATCACGTACGGGTGATCGGGCAGGCGGACGTTGACGTCGATGGCGAAGCCCGGCACTTCCAGCCGCCACGTGCCGGACGCGATGAATGCCTGAAGGGGAAGCTGGATCTGGGTGAGGTAGACGCTGCCCTCGTCGTACAACTGGGATACGACCGGATCCAGGCGCTGCCCGTTGGGGGCGACGGCGACGCCGTTATTTCCGTACTGCGCGTTTCCCGCAAAACATATTGCAGGGGTGTCGACTTCGAGCACGTGGGTGAATGGACGGTAGTCCGCCGTGCCGCCGTTGTTGATGTCGTTTTCGGAGAAGGCGAGTCGCCCGCTGACGCCGTTGTCGTTGTAGCCGCCTTCACAGGCGTAAAAGTAGTTGCCACCGCCGGGCTGCCCGTCGAGCGTTTCCAGCGGCGGGTTGGGGTTGGCATCGCCGGATGTGTCGAAATTCCCCTGGCTGCCCTGATTATCCTGGCTGTCCTGGGGCTGCGAAACCTCATCGGGATCGACGGGGCCGGATAAAAAGTATTCATCCGGGTTCCCTTCGGCCACCCACCCGGTGATGCTTTCGGCGGTCACCTGCCACCACGTATACTCGTCAACGCAGCGCGGCCCTTCCAGAATGGCGGCGACGGTTCCCGGTTCGAGCGGATCGCGCAGACGGTCGGCAGAGGTGCTGGGTGCTTCGCGGATGTTGAGGGCCGGGCTGACCACCAGCGCGGTGTCGCCAACCGCCAGCCGGGAGTCGAAATCGCCGCAGACTTGCGCGGGAGGGTGTGCGTGAGCAACTACGGAACCGCTGAGAACGAAGATGGCGGGAAGGAGTAGGGCGTGGAGTATGGTGTCCCGGTTCATCGCAGTGTTCCTCGAATTCTCTCGGGATGTTAGGTTCAGTCTAATAGAAAACGTAATGCGAGTCAACCCGAACATGGCCGTGATGCAGCCGCGAGCAGCGTTGTGTTCGGGCAAAATTGGCCGGGAAAATCGTGGGTGGAACCGGGAATCCGGCAGCGTGATTGGAGCCGGATTTTGCGCGGCGGCGGACTGTATATTGGGCGTGAGGATCTTGCGGTGTTGGAGGGCGGCGCAAAACAAAAGTGGGCAGTCTTAAAACTGCCCACGCGTAAGGGTATTTTTCGAGCAATGCCGCCAGCCAGCCAGAGCGGGCATCGCTGTGACTTACGATACGCTCTCGTTTTCCTGCAACCGCATGGCAACGCGTTCCAGACGTTCGCGCGCTTCCTCCGCGATCGGCTCCAGCGCCGGGCTGTGGAGGACGCCCAACATCGCCATCGGATCGATCAGGGACACCTCGACGATGCCATCTTCGCCTTCGGCCACCGTGACGTTACAGGGCAGGAGCAGCCCGGATTCGGGCGCAATGGTGAGCGCCCGGTGCGCGAGGTTCGGATTACAGGCCCCAAGGATGGCATAGCGCCGGAAATCGACGCCCAGCTTCTTCTTGAGCGTATCCTGAACGTCGATGCGCGTCAGCACCCCGAAGCCTTCCGGCTTCAGCGCCGCTTCGACCGCTTCCAACGCCTGATCGTAGCCGGTATTGAGCCGGATCGTTCTGCCGATTGTTTCGACCATTACTGCACTCCTCGGGATGCGGCCACCGGCTGTTCCAGCGGGAGACCGTTTTGCATCCAGTACATCGTTCCACCAATGACATTGTAAATCGTCTTGAAGCCTTTTTGCCCCAGGAGCGCGGCAGCGGATTGGCTGCGGCTCCCGGTGGCGCAAACGACGGCAACGGGCTGGTCCGGATCAAGCTCGCCAATGCGCCGGGGCAAGTCACCGAGCGGAATCAGCCGGGCGGTGGGGATGTGCCCCTGGGCGTGCTCCCAGGCTTCACGCACGTCGATCACCACGGGCCGCTCATCGTCGGGGAGCTGGATCAGATCGTAAAGTTCCTGCGGCTCGACGTCGCGCACGTCGCCGCTGGTGACCGGAAGGCCCAGCGCTTCCCACGTGTCCAGGCTGTCGGACAGGTACCCGATCACGTTTTCGTAGCCAACGCGCGCCAGACTGTACACGACGGATTGGTAGCTGGCCGGATCGGACAGCAGCAGGATCAGGGGCGCGTCGGGAGGCAGCACAAAGCCGACCCGGTTGCTGAGCTGCTGGTCGGCTTCCAGGTGGGCCGACCCGGGGATGTGCTTGGCGACGTAGTCCGCCTTCGAGCGCGTATCGAGCAGCGCCGCACCTTTTCGGAAGTAGGGGATGGACTCCTGGACCGTCAGCGGCGCCGGTTTTACGTCGCCCAGGGCGCGTGGCCCCTGGCGGTTGATGGTTTTGATCCGCTTGTGGTTGCCCGGCTGTTCCGGCAGATCTTCCGTCGCAAAGGTGATGAAGGCGGCTTTGCTGCGCGGCTGCAAGGCCGGATTGCTGTGACGCTCGAAGCCGAGCGAGGTGACACGAACCGAGCCGATGGAGCGACCGCAGAGCGAGCCTGCTCCGTGGCCGGGATAGATAATCAGGCTGTCGTCGTGCGTCAGGATTTCGTTGTTCAGGCTGTCGTGCATGTGCCCGGCCAGGTCGCGGGCCGCTTCGACGCCGACGAGATCGGGCCGCCCGACGTCGCCTACGAAAAGCGTGTCGCCCGTCAGCGCGAACCACGGCTGTTCGACGCGAGTGGTATCGGACACCAGCAAGGTGATGCTTTCGGGCGTGTGGCCGGGGGTATGGCGGACCTGAAGCTGCACGTTGCCCAGGCGGATCACGTCTTCGTGGCGCACCGGTTCGTGGGGGAACTGGGCCGCACCGGCCTCGTGCAAATAGATGGCCGCGCCGGTTCTGCGAGCCAGCTCCGTGTTGCCGGAGACGTGATCGGCATGGAGGTGCGTCTCGATGATGTGGGTGATCTTCAGCCCGTGCGCTGCCGCTTCATCGACGTACTTTTGCACGTCGCGATCCGGATCGATGACGGCGGCTACACCGGCTGCTTCACAGCCCACCAGATAGGACGCACAGCCCAATCCTTCGACGAAAAATTGCTGGAGATACATCTCTTTGCTCCCTTACAGTACCTGTGGCAGATTGTCGTAGAGCAGCACGACGGCCAACATGAGGATGAACACCACGAATGCCTGTCGAAGCTGGCTGGCGGGCAGCCGTTTGCCCACTTGCGCGCCGCTGAATGCCCCGGCAAAACCGGACAGCGTGAACAACAGAATCAGTTGAACGTCCAGCGCCTCTCGGGTTAGATGCCCCAGAAAGCCGGATAGACTGTTCACGGCAATAATGACCAGAGACGTGGCGACCGCCTGCGGCATCGGCAGACCAACCAGGATCACCAGGGCGGGGACGATCAAAAAGCCACCGCCGACGCCCAAAAAGCCGGTGAGCAGCCCGACGCCCGCACCGCTGAGCACGATCACCCACCACTGGCGTGTCACCTGTTCCGTGTTTTCGGCCCAGGGGCGGAAGGCCATCAGCGCGGCGACGCCGAGCATGAGCAGCGCAAACAGAACCATCAGCATGGCGGGGGAGACCCGTTCGGAAAGCCCCGCCGCCAGATAGGACACCACGATGCCCGCGCCGCCGAACACCAGCGCGACGCGCCAGTTCAGTTGTGAGCGGTGGAAAAAAGCGCCGAGCGTGCTGTTGGCTCCCACCACGGCCAGCGACGTGGCGACGGCTGTTTGCGGCGTCTGGCCGATGATGTAGACGAGCACCGGCACCGTTACGATTGAGCCTCCACCACCCAGCAGACTGAGCAAAAACCCGATGGTGAAACCCAAACCTAAAATGAGCATCAGGGCGTGTTTCCCTTTTTGGTGGAGAGTCCGGCGCGCGTCCAGGAGATCATGCCGCCCTTCAGGTTGAGGCTGTTGTAACCCGCCTGGGCCAACATACGGTTTGCCATGCGGCTGCGCGAGCCGGAACGGCAGACACAGATGATCTCCCGATCTTTCGGCAGTTCGTGCAGGCGCTGCCCAAGCTGGTTGAGCGGAATCAACACTGCGCCCGGGATATGCCCGGAACGGTATTCGTCCTGCTGGCGTACATCGAGCAGCACCGGGGGATTTTTGCCGTCCAGCTTGCTCTTGGCTTCAGCGGCATCGAGATTGGTGTCTGTCGAGGCGAACAACTGCTTGATGAGATTCATGACCGCGCTCCCTGTGCGTTGGAGGTCCGTCCAGATCATGACAGGGATATGGTTTCCGTGGGAGAGTGGTTTGCTTATAATGAGATATAAGCCGGAGCTTATATCGGGAAAACCATGATCAGCCTCTACAAGCTAGAAGTCTTCAATATGGTGGTCCAGGCGGGCAGCTTCAGCGCCGCGGCGGAGCGGCTGTTCCTGAGCCAGCCCGCCGTCAGCCAACACGTTCAGGCGCTGGAATCGAGCCTGGGCGTGCAGCTCTTCGAGCGGGGACCGCGCGGGGTGCGGCTCACCGCGTCGGGCGAGATTCTGTACGATTACACGCGCTGCATTCTTTCGCTGTTGAGCGAAGCCGAGAGCGCGGTGACCAACGTCAGCCAGTTGAACAGCGGCCAGATCCGCATCGGGGCCACGCCGGGGGTCGGCAGCTATGTGCTGCCGGGGTGGATTCAAGCGTTCCGAATGCGCTATCCGAAGCTGACGGTATCGCTGCTGACGGATGTGACGGCGCGGGTGGTCGCGGCGCTGCTCAATCACACGCTGGATGCCGGATTCATCGAAGGCGAACTCACCGATGTGCCGGAACTGGAGCAGGTCGTGCTGCAAACCGTCAGCCAATGGGTCGTGGTCAGCCCCGATCATGCCTGGGCGGCAAGAGATGCCGTTTCGCTGGACGCGCTGCGTGGAGAGCCGTTTGTCATGCGGACACCCGAGAGCCAAACCAGCCTCTGGCTCCTGCAAACGTTGAAGAATTTCGACGTCGTGCCGCACATCGTGGCCGAGTTTGATAATCCGGAAGCGATCAAACAAGCGGTCATCGCGGGGATGGGAATCTCGATTCTGCCGGAGTATGTCTTCCAGCACGAGCGAGAGGCCGGGCGGCTGCATGCGCTGGCGCTTCAGGACGTCCCCTTGCAGCGGGACCTGAAACTGGTGTGGAATGCGCGGTATCCGCTGACGCCCGTTGCTCGCGCATTTTTGACGGGACAGTTTCCGCACCTGCTCCCGAAGCTGCAGGGGCTGAACGACGACGGCGGGCCAACCACGCTAAACAAATGCCAGAACGATCCCTTCTAGAGCGGGGCGTGCACTTTGTAGCCCTCCATCCCCTGGCCTCTTCCCCCACACAAGCGGAAGGAAGGGAAATCACCCCACGCAACCCTGTTGCGCGGGATCCCCGAGGGAAAAACGGGCGGAGCAAGCCCCACCCCTACGGATCGCGGGGTAATGAGCGCGTGAGAGACCGGCGCTCTCTGTAACGCGCACTAGTCCTGCGGATCGTCGATGTTGAGGCTGAACCACTCCAGCGAGCGATGGGCCGCCGTGACAAACAGGCCCACCGGGATCAGCGAGATGACCAGCACGGCGGCGACTTTGGGCCAGTCGAATTCGCGGTCCAGCGTAAAAAAATCGCGCATCATGACGGGGATCGTTTTGATCTCGGTGCTGGTGAGCATCAGCGGCAGAAAAAACTGATTCCAGCTCAACACGAACACAATCACCCCGGTTGCGATCACGCCGGGAGCGACCAGCGGCAGCACGACCCTCAGCAGCAGCCCGGCAAAGTTCGCTCCGTCCAAGAGCGCAGCCTCCTCATAGTCAACGGGTAGGTGCGCGATGTAGCCGTAGAGGATGAAAGCCGCCAGCGGCGCAAACAGCGCCGACTCCGCCAGCAGGACGCCCCGCAGCGTATCGTGCAGGTGCAGGTGCAGCAGCGTGATATCGAGAGGAATGGCGTAGGAGATCACGGGGATGCTGGACAAGATCAGGAAGCTGTTCACGACGAGCTGCTTGCGCCGAAACGCCGAGCGCGCGAGGCTGTAGGCGGCCATTAACGCCGTGGCGACGGTCGTCCCCGTCACCGCCAACGACAGCCATACGCTCGTGAATAGTTCGCGCCAGAAGAAGGTCTGCTCGGATTTGATCTGCGCGTAGTTTTCCAGGCTGAGGTCGAGCCGCCATGCAGGCGGCGACTCGGTGTTGGTGTGCTGGATGCCGACCGACGTGAGGGCAGTCCAGATCACGGGCAGGACAAACCCGATCACCACGAGTGCAATAAATATCCGGCGCATCACATGCCCACTTCTTTGTGCCTCAGCAGCAAAAGGTAGATCAGCCCGACCAGCAGCACCCCCGCCGTGATGAACCATCCCGCCGTGGACGCGAGAGGCCAGTTTCTGGCATGGATGGCTTTGTAGTAGCTGTATAAGCCGGGGGTCATCGTTTTGGTGCCCGGACCACCCCGCGACAGCAGCAGGAGCCCTTCGGACATGCCGAGCGTGCTGCCGGTGAGCAGCAGCAGAACGGTGAGCAGCAGCACCCGCAAGCGCGGAATCACCACATAACGAAGCTGGGCCAACAGGGAAAGCCCGTCCAGCCGGGCGTTGTCCCACTGGCTCTGGGGAATGGCTAACAGGCCGGGCAGGATCAGAAAGGCCGCAAACGACGACTGCCGCCACACCTCCGCAATGCAGACTGCCCAGAATGCCAGCCGGAGCGATGCGAGCGGCGAGGGAAAGGTTGGCAGGCCCACCAGCGCGGGAAAGAGATTAAACAGGCCAAACCGCGTGTTGAACATGTAGTGCCACATGACGCCGCTGGCAATCGGGCTGATCAACCAGGGCGTCAGGAGCAGCGAGCGCACCACGGTACGCCCGCGAAAATCCCGGCGCAGGCTGAAGGCAGTCGCCAGCCCGAAGACCATTTGAGCGGGCACGATGGTCACCGTGAACAGCACGATGTTGACGAGCGACTGCCGGAAGGTCGAATCGGACAGCAGGCGGGTGTAGCTGCGGAGCGCGATAAAACGCGTGTTGGGGCGAAATGGACTGTAGTTGGTGAAGCTGGCAAAGAAGCCGAACAGCGTGGGCCAGATCAGAAACGGCACGACAAGGAGCAAAAATGGGGCCAACAACAAAAGCTGTTGGCGGCGCGTCAATCGCATTGGAATTTACCTCACCGTCTACCTCGCCTCTGTGTTTACACGATCGTGAGCCGGACGAAAGCACTTCGCTGTTTTTTCAGGCAGTCCTATCACGAGTATAGCGTCAGGGCCGGGCGGATGGATAGCGCCGGGCTGCGTCTCACGTTTGCCGGAATGGGCGTCACGGTAGAGAATATCGACCATGCCGGGGTTCAACCCGGGTCCGGCGGGCAGCGATGCGGCGCGGCAAACACACTTTTCGTCGCAAATTTACGGATCGTGGTGATGGCAGCAGCACGGGAAGCTAACCGCTGGGCGGCGCGCCATTCAACCGGCGGCGCTATGAAACCGTCTACGCGCACTTGCTTTATGGAGTAGTATCAACGACGATTGGCGGTACATTTACAGGCCTGACGTCGCCCAAAGCAGGGTGATACTTACTTTCTATTGCGCAGGACCAAAAGATTAACGGAGTTTGCTATGGGGTCGCCGATTCGGATCGTCCTCGTCGATGATCACATCCTCGTTCGCAGCGCGCTGCGACTCTTGCTGGAGAAAGAAGCGGATATTGAAGTGATCGGTGAAGCCGGGGACGCGGACGGCGCGGTGCGACTGGCGGTCGGACTGTGCCCCGACGTCGCGCTCATGGATATCTCGCTGGGCGAGTCGAACGGGGTGGATGCCACGCGCCGGATCGTACAGCAGTGCCCCGACATTCGGATTATTGCGCTCACGATGCACCCGGAAGACATGTACCTGATGCGGTTTCTGGAAGCGGGAGGGGTGGGGTATGTCCGTAAATCGGCGCTCGACCGCGACCTGATTTCCGCCATTCACGCGGCCCTGCGCGGCGATATTTTCCTCAAGCAAGAGGGCATTCAGGTGATGGCGCGCAGCCACTGCGCGTCCCGGCTCCAGCTTGACGAGCAGAGTCCCGGCCCGGATGTGCTTTCCCTGCGCGAGCGACAGGTGATCGAACTGGTTGCGAAAGGCTACACCTGCCGGGAAATCGGCGTGCAGTTGTCTCTATCCCCCCGGACAGTCGAAACTTATCGTGAACGGATCATGGAAAAGCTCAACCTCGAACACCGCTCCGAACTCGTCGAATACGCCCTGCGTCACCAGCTATTGCGTCCGTAGCTGTCCGTAATTTTCCCCACGGCTTGTGGTATTTTTCACGAGATAAGTCACGGGCTGAGCATGACAGACAGCCCGATGCTTGTTTCATACAATGAAATCAACGGTGTTGTATCCGGTCTGATTGCGCGCTCCACGAGCCTGGAGGGGGGATGCAAGCAGGCTCGTATGCGGAACAACAAGCGACTGTCCGGTTCTGTGCCGACACCGTGCCTGTGAAGGAGAACGCCGCAAAAGATTATTTCCCGCTTTCGTTCCAGTACGACATGCTCGTCAGTGCTGAACGTCGTCGAAATTCCGTTTTATGCACCCAAAGGTTTCAACGGGGGACGTACGCGTATGAGTCACGAAGACATTTTTTGTGAGGTATTGCAGGATAATCCTTTATCCCGGCGGAGCTTCTTGAAGTTAAGCGCCGTGATGGGTGGCGCGGTGTCCATTGACCACGGATTCGCCTATGGGCTGAAGCCTGTCGCTGAAAGCAGCGGGAAGGCGCTGGCCGAGGCGGGTGGCGAGTGGATTACGGCGCCATGCTGGCATAACTGCTCGTGTGGAAATTCGCGCTGCCTGATCCAGGCCTATGTGGTGGATGGCGTGCCGATCCGCATCCGGTCGGACGAAGTGGAAGAAGACAGCTACGACGTGCCGCAGCGCCGCGCCTGCCCGCGTGGCCGCGCGCAGATCGGCAACATTCTGGCGTCGAACCGGCTGAAGTACCCGATGGTGCGCAAGCACTGGGAGCCGGGTGGCGGCAATAAGGAACTGCGCGGCCAGGATGAATGGGTCCGGCTGTCGTGGGACGAGGCCCTGGACATCGCCGCGACTGAAATCAAGCGCATCTACGACACCTATGGCCCCAAGTCGGTTTTCGGCGCGACGTGGGGCTACGAAAACGGCGAAATTTTGTGGGATCCGGTGCCGCGCGTGTTCAACGCGCTGGGCGGCCACGTCAGCCACTACGGCACGGTCTCCTTCGGATCGTGGCCGTTCCCTGAGGCGTTCATGACCGGCGGCATGCTGGACTGCAACGACCGCTTCGCGCTGCGCCACGCCAAGCAGATCGTCCTGATCGGCTGCAACTGGGCGGCCAACAAGGGCGGCAACACCTCCTACTTCATCAAGCAGGCAAAAGACAGCGGCGCGCACGTGATCGTGGTCGATCCGTGGCTGAACCGCACCGCACAGGGTCTGGCCGACGAGTGGATTCCGATCCGCCCCGCGACCGACACGGCGTTTTTGCTGGGCGCTGCCTATCACATGATCGTGAACGATCTGCAGGACCAGGATTTCCTCGATACATACTGCTCCGGTTTCGATGCCGAGCACATGCCGGAAGGCGCACCCGCCAAGGATAACTTCCGCGACTACGTGCTGTGAACCTATGACGACCAGCCCAAGACGCCAGAATGGGCCTCGTCGATCTGCGGCGTGCATCCTGACGTCATTCGGAACTTCGCCAACCAGCTTGCGTCGATCAAGCCCACCAGCATCTATGCCGGGCAGAGCACCACGAAATTCCCGGCTGGCGAACAGTTTGCCCAGGTGTTTTTCACCGTGGGCTGGATGACCGGCAACGTCGGCAAGCCCGGCGCGAACGTGTCATGGATCGGGCCGGAGCCGAACTTCACGGCTCCGCTGGTGACGGCGGGGAAGTACGGTGACACGGTTCCGGTCAACCCCGTTTACCCGGACATGATCGTTTTCTGCGCGGACATCAACACTCAGCGCGACTGGGATTGCCTGGAATACAGCGAAGCCTGGCAGTCGATCGTGGACGGCGAGTATGGCCGTGACGTATGGCCCGGCGGCAAGCGCCCGATCGATATCAGGATGATCTACCACGGCCACGGCCACTTCCTGAATTCCATGCCGAACGCCAAGGCGGGCATCGAAGCGCACCGCAAGGTCGATTTTGTGATGGCTTCGTGCCTCAACTACAACACCAACGCGCACTATGCCGACCTCGTGTTCCCGATCAGCACGCTGTGGGAACGCCACGGGCAGGTGTTCACCGACAACCGCGAGCACGTGCTGTGGTGGCAGCAGGTGATGGAACCGCTCTTTGAATCGCGCGCCGACATTGACGTCGCGTACGGTCTGGCCGAACGGCTGGGCCTGGACCCGGACGAAATTTACGGCAACTCGTGGGAGCAAAAAGCTTACAATACCCTGGCCGGGACGCAGGTCATAAAGCGAGACGGCTCCGGTTATGAGCCGCTGGTGACCATCACGGCCCAGGATATCAAAGACATGGGCGTCGAGGGTGAGCCGCAGAAGGGCCGCATCACGATCGAAGAATTCCGCGAGAAGGGCATCTATAAAGTTCCGCGCGAGGCAGACGACGCCCTGATGCACATCGCACATGCCGCGTTCATCGCGGACCCCGAGGCGAATCCGGTGGCGACTTCGACCGGTAAGTTCGAGATCTACTGCCCGACGCTGGCGGCGATGGTCAACCAGTACGGATTCTCCACGATCTACCCCATCGGCAAGTACCAGGAAGCGGAGCCGGATCAGGGGTATCACGCCCGCACGGAAGAATATCCGCTGATTCTGTTCACGCCGCACTCGCTGCGCCGCGCGCATACCAACCTGGACAACGTTCCGGCGCTGCGGGAAGCCTTCCCGCAGGAATGCTTCATGAGTGTCGTGGACGCGGAAGCGCGCGGCCTCAAGACGGACGACGTGGTGCTGATGTCCAGCCCGCACGGCAAGGTGATCCGGCGCGTCAAGGTGCTGCCGGGCATGGTCCCTGGCGCGGTTGCGCTGGAGGACGGCGCCTGGATCGATATCGATAACGAGACGGGCATCGACCGGAGCGGCAACCCCAACATCCTTCAGGCCCCGCGAGCTTCCGGCCAGGGCGTGCAATGCTGGACCGGCACGCTCCTTCAGGTCGAAAAATACGATGGCGATCTCGTCGCCGACTACAAGCGGCCTGCTCGTGAGATTCGGTTTGCAAAGGATAGTGACTAGACATGAGCAGACAACTGGGTTTCTATTTCAACGCCGATATCTGCATCGGCTGCAAGGCCTGCCAGATCGCCTGCAAAGACAAGAATCACCTGCCGATGGGCGTGCTGTGGCGCCGCGTCGTGAACTATGGCGGCGGCTCGTGGGTGCAGTCGGGCGACATCATGATTCCGCAGAATGTCTTCGGCTATTTCCTGTCGATTTCCTGCAACCACTGTGAAGACGCTCCGTGCCTTCACAACTGCCCGACCGGCGCGATCAGCAAAAACGAGGACGGCATCGTCCTGATCGACGACGACGTGTGCATCGGCTGCCGCTACTGCTCCTGGGTGTGCCCGTACGGCGCACCGCAGTTCAATGAAGACGACGGCGTGATGACGAAGTGCAATTTCTGCTATGACCTGCAGGCGGAAGGCAAGAATCCGGCGTGCGTCGATGCGTGCCCGCTGCGCGCCATCGAGTTCGGTGAGATCGAGGAGCTGCGCGCCAAGCATGGCGATGTCGTCGAGATCGAACCGCTGCCCAAACGGGAGATCACGTCGCCCGCGCTGGTGATCCATCCTCACCGTCATGCCCAGGCCACGGGGCAGGGGACCGGCCATATCCTAGACATGGAAGGCGAGATCTAACGATGCATACCGAAACGTGGGCTTTGGTCACCTTCACAATTTTGGCTCAAACATCGGTCGGTTCGTTCATCGCCCTCGGTGTGGCGCACTACTTCGCCGTCCGTAAGTCCGGCATCGAACAGGCTGACAAGCTCAGCGACCGGGCGCTACTTCCCATTGGCGGGCTGCTCGTGCTGGGCATGATCGCGTCGCTGCTGCACCTCGGCCAGCCGATGTACGCGTACCGCGCGATCCTCAACTTCGGCAATTCGTGGTTGAGCCGGGAGATCGGTTTTGGCGTGATGTTCGCTGCGACCGGGGCGGCGTTTGCGTTTTTGCAATGGCGTAAGCTGAGTACAGCTAACGTGCGGAACGCCGTCGCGGTGCTGGCTGCGTTCGTGGGCTGCGCGCTGGTGTTCAGCATGTCGCAGGTGTACATGACCGCCGAGGCGCAGGAAGGCTGGACCACGGTGGCGACCCCGATCTCGTTCTTTGCGACGACGGTGCTGCTGGGGACGCTGGCGTTGGCCGTCGCGTTCATGATCAACTACTGGATCATCCAGCGGCGCGAAGGGCCCGAGTGCCAGGCACAGCAGTGCGATCTGCTGCGCGGCGCGATCAAGTGGCTCGCCGTCACGGCGATCGTGGTGCTGGGCGTCGAGCTGGTGGTGTCGTCGCTGCAATCGGCGTACGTGGTGTCCATCGAGGATCACGCCAACCTGGACTTCCTCGGTGAGTACGGCGTGCTGTTCGGCGTCCGGCTCGCGCTGGCTTTCGTCGGCGCGGGGATCTTCGGGCTGTTCATGTACCAGGCGTCACAGCGCCCCGGACGTGAAAAGCTCATGGCCGCGTTTGCCTTCAGCGCCTTCGCGTTCATCCTGGTGGCAGAGGTTTTGGGGCGCGTGCTGTTTTATGCGACCGAGATCCATATTGGGTTGTAGGATCTGCCAAACTTAGTACCCCGGACAAAGAGGGAGTGGTATTCTATTCCCTCTTTGTCCTGTAATGGCTCCTTTACGACGCATAAGTGGATCGCATGAACTCTCTTTTCGTACGGTTGAAGTGGATCGTCCTGTCCGGTTGTTTTTGTAGTCTTGGAATGCTGGCCGCCTGTTCGGGCCAGGATTCTGCCACAGTCGCGCCAACGCCAACGGCCACGCCGTCCGTTCTGGTGGACACAATGAGCACGAAGTTTTCGAACGGCGTTCACGCGGGCGATTTGCTGTGTGAAGACTGCCACCAGACGAGCAGTGACACGGCGGATGCCCTGTCCTGGGCGGTGACGGGGAACGATGAAGGTGGCGAGGCACAGACGGCGTCGGATCTGTGTCTGGAATGCCACGAAGACATCGACGACACACGGCTGGTGTCTGATTCCGACCATCTCGCGCATCCTGAATTTGAATGCGCTGCCTGCCACGATACGCATTCCGGGCGGGCAAGCTGCACCCAGTCGGGCTGCCACACATCGATTCAAAGCACGGTTTACACGACCGTTGCGACCCCTGTCGGCCATACCGGGCAGGGTGATCCGAACGCATTCATGTGCGGCGGAGCGGAATGCCACGCCTCCGCGACGCAGGTGGGGGGCGCCCCCATCTATCACCAATCCGTGCACCATCAGGTTGCCTGCTATACCTGTCACGATGCGTCGGGGATGGATATCGTGGTGGACGACGCGGGGCAGTTGGTCACGTCGCTGCCCGGCCAGGAAGATGCGCTGGTCGTACCGCATCGCCTGCAGCGAGAGGTACAATGTACGAATTGTCACAGCCGTTAGGGCTGCCGGTCAGGCTGGTGGGATTATGAGGATGCTATGGAAGCGCAAAAATTGCTTGAGCAGTTATCGACCGAGGTGTTTTTCTTTAACTTGATGGGCAAGCTGCTCCAGACGCCGCCGGGCAAGGCGACTCTGGCATGGTTCCAAATGCTGGCGGACGAAGATATTTTTGACGACGTGCTGTTTGGCGGCACGCAGCCGGATATTGTCGAAGGCGCGGCGAAGATCGATGCGTGGCTCAAATCCACCCTCGCAGCCGATCCCCCGGCGGCCATCGAGCGCCTGAATATCGACTATGGCCGCTTGTTTGTCGGCCCCGGCGAGCCGGTCTCGCCCCCGTGGGAATCGTTCTACTTCAACGTCCAGGGACTGTTGTTCCAGGCCCAGACGATGCAGGTCCGTGAGTGGTTCCGCCGCTTCAACCTGGAATCTGAGAAGATCCATAACGAGCCGGACGATCACATCGGTTTGGAGTTTTCGTTCATGGGTTATCTGGCGGCACTGGCCGTGGCCGCGCTGGAGCGGAACGATCTCGGCGACGCGCAGGCGCTTATCCAGGCTCAGCGGGATTTCTTCGTAGAGCACCCCTCGCAATGGATGGATATCTGGTGCGATCAGGTGCTTCAGCGCGCGCAAACAGAGTTTTACATGGGCGTGGCGCTGCTGGTGCGGGGCGCTGTAAAAGAACTGGCGGCGATCCATCAAATTACCGAGTCCACGATGTGAACCGTCCCGCATGTGGGCGGCTCGTGTTGAAATGACTTGAACGGAAGCCCGGCCTGCTGCCATGGTCGGGCTTCCTGATTCTATTTCAGGCGTTTTTTTACCTCAAGCCTTCCGCTTTCACCCTATCCGTGCAAAAACAGTCCGCAAGAAAGTGGAGCGGCTCCTTCGTGTGAGCCGCCGACGCGCTCCCAGAAACGTCCAAGATTCGCTTCGGCATATAATTGAGTCCTCGCGCCAACCGGCGTCCAATGCCTGCTGGCCCGTAGAGGAGAAATACTTATAATAGGGCAGAAGAACATAAGTTCTGGCTGCGCTGGTGGATGGACACGACACATGGCATCACTTTTAGAGGGGTGGAACACCGAGAAAGTTATGGCAATGGCGCCTAACCCGGATGCGGCCAGGCGTGGTAAGGCGTTGGCCGTTCCCGGCAAGTGGCTGTCGTTGGGGCGCGATGGCGCTTCCGCCTGGGGAGCGTTCAAGGGGAGCGGAAAGACACCGTATCAGGTCAAGCTCGATCTGCGGCGGCTGCACCACGGCAGCGAGGGATGGGGGTGCACGTGCCCCAGCCACAAACAGCCGTGTAAACACTGTTTGGGGCTGCTGTTCATCGTCGTCGAGCACCCCGATGCCTTGCCCGTTGGCGACGCTCCCGCCCACGTACGGGAGTGGCTGGATAAAGCCGCGCAACGCGCCCGTAAGCAGGTGGCGAAAAAACAAAGTGACGCGGAAAAGGCTGCCGATCCGGCGCAGCGAGAAAAGACGCTGCGCGACCGGAAACAGAAGATCGCTGCGGGACTTGAGGAACTCGAACTCTGGCTCACGAACATCATCCGGCATGGACTGGGCGATCCGCAGATCGGGCAGTACGAGTTTTGGGACGCCAAAGCCGCGCGGATGGTCGATGCGCAGGCCCCCGGAATCGCACAGTGGCTGCGGGATATGGCGGGCATCCCGCTGCGCGAGGAGCAGTGGGTCGAGCCGCTGCTGGATCAACTGGGGCGGCTGTACCTGCTGATCGAGGGATTCAAACGCTTCGACACGCTGCCGGAAGACGCCCAGGCCGATATGCGCATGGTGTTGGGATGGCCGCTGCGGCGCGAGGACGTCCCGGCGGGCGAGAGCGTCTCCGACAGGTGGCTGGTGCTAGGGCGTCACGAAGCCGTGCTGGAGAAAAAGCTGCGCACGCAGCGGCTGTGGCTGCGCGGCCAGAACAGCAGGCGAAATGCGTTGATCTTGGAGTTCGCTTATCGCGATCTCCCTTTCGACTCCTATCTGTGGCCGGGCAGGGTGATCGAGGCGGAACTCGTGTTTTTCCCCAGCCGCTGCCCCCAGCGTGCCTTCATTCAGGCGCAGCGCGGGGATGTGCAGCCCGGCCAACCCACAACCGGGGAAACGATTCAGCAGGGCATCGAGGCGTACAGCCGGGCGTTGGCGCGCAATCCGTGGCTGCTCTATTTTCCGCTGCTGCTCGACCGCGTCGTGCCCACGCGCCACGCAGGGAACTGGGTTCTGCGAGAACCCGGGGGCGCTTACCTGCCGGTTGCGCGGAAGTTCCCGCATAAGTGGTCTTTGCTGGCGCTGGGAGGCGGGCATCCGATTCAAGTCGCCGGGGAATGGGACGGGTACGAATTTCTGCCGACGGGCGCGGTGCTGGCGGGCCGCTTTGTCGATTTTAACCTCGTGGGGAAAGTGTGACGATGACGCTGCCACCGGACATGATTTCATCCGCCGCGTTGGGCACCGATCAGGGTGTCTTCAGGCTCCCACGGTTTGATGGGGCGTTTGGCGACCTGCTCGCGCAGATCGACGGCGCGAACCTGGAGGCGCAGCTTTTGATCGCGGCAGCGGCCTTGAAACTGCGCGCGCAGGCGGGGTGGGTTCCGCCCCACGCGACCCGTCCGCTGCCGGAGCCGTGCGCGCCGGATGAAATCCGGCCCTGCGGGCGGCAGGCGCTGGGTCACCTGATGGTGATGCTGGACGGGCATTACCGGGAGGTGCTGCCCGAATGGCTGCGCGAGCTGGCGCGCCAGAAGAAACACATCCCGGAAGAGGCACTGCCCCTGGCGCTGGAAGCCGGGCATAAATCCGAGCCGCTGCGCGATCTGCTCCGCCCGGTGATCGGCCAGCGTGGGCACTGGCTGGCGGCGGAAGCCACGACCCGCCAATGGGACTGGCTTGAGCCGCGCCATGCCGAGCGTACCTGGGAGCGCGGCTCGCCGGAGGCGCGTCTGGCGCTGCTCAAGCTGCTACGAAAGTGCGACCCGGCCCGCGCGCGGGATCTGTTGGCCGGGTCCTGGCAGAGCCAAAACGCCTTCGAACGCGTTTCGTTTCTCCAAACCTTCGAAGACGGCCTGTCGATGGAGGACGAACCGTTTTTAGAGGCCGCACTGGACGATCGCGCCGACCGCATCCGGGCGGCGGCGATTCGCCCCTTAGCCGCGCTGCCGGAGTCACGGTTCAACCAGCGGATGCGGGCGCGGGCGCTGCCGCTCCTGGTCCGAAGCCGCTCCGGGCTGCGACGCAGGCCGGTTATGGACGTGTTACCGTGCCCGGCGTATGACCCGGCGATGGAGCGGGACGGCATCGGGCGGGAGCCGCCGGACGGCGATCTGCCCGCGCCGCTGTGGTGGTCTCAAACGGCGCTGCGCTGGACCGCGCCGTCGTTCTGGTGCGCGCAGTGGCAGATCGGCCTGGAAGAACTGATCGAGGCCGCGCAGAACAGCGACGCCCGGTTTTCGCTGGTGAGTGTGCTGGCTGACGCGGCGGAGCACACGGGCGAGTCTGAGGCGCTGTTTTTGCTGCTGAACGCGGATCCCACACTGGCCGCGCAGTTTGCAGCGTCGCGCCACCTGACGCCGGCGCAGCGCGAACGGCTGGCCGTCATGCTGCTGAACACGCACCGTGAAGGGTTTCGCCGGGGGCATCCGGCTGAAACGATGCTGAAGACGCTCGATCGAAGCTGGGGCCGCGAACTCAGCGAGGCATTTCTGGACAGCCTGAGCCGGTATCTTCAGCGAGAACGTATCCGGGCCGACTCCGCTATGCGCTTCATGCTGTTGGAGTATGCGCGGGTGATGTCGCTGGATATGAAAGAACGCTATTTACAGGCGCTGGATGTCAAGACGAGCGCTGAACAGGTCTGGGAAGCAATCGTGGACGAGATCGGGCTGCTGTTCGATTTCCGCCGGGAGATGCTCGCCGCGATCGATGAGGATGACTGACCAAAGAGAGGACAGAGGCATGGAAGAAATTCTGCGCCAACACGCCGAACAGGAATTTGCCGAAGAACTGCAGGCGCTGCGAGAGGCGGACGATCGCCTGCGCCCGCCGAACTGGCAGCTTTCGCCCTGGGGTGTTGCAACGTACATCCTGGGCGGAAAACTGAAGAACAAGTTCGAAGTTTCGCCTAAATACTTCGGCGACCGCCGCCTGATCGAGATCGCCATCGCCACCCTGGCGACCGATCGCGCGCTGCTGCTGGTCGGCGTGCCCGGCACGGCGAAAACCTGGGTCTCCGAGCACCTGGCGGCGGCTGTTTCGGGCGATTCGATGCTGCTCATTCAGGGCACGGCAGGCACGCCCGAAGAGGCGATCCGCTACGGCTGGAATTACGCGCGGCTGCTGGCCGAGGGTCCGTCGATGGACGCGCTGGTCCCCAGCCCACTGATGGTGGCGATGCGCGCGGGCAAGATTGCGCGCGTCGAGGAACTGACCCGCATCCCCTCGGACGTGCAGGATACGCTGATCACCATCCTGTCGGAAAAGGTGCTGCCGATCCCCGAGCTAAACGCCGAAACCCAGGCGCGCAAAGGGTTCAACATCATCGCCACGGCGAACACCCGCGACCGGGGCGTAAACGAGCTGTCGAGCGCGCTCCGGCGGCGCTTCAACACGGTGACGCTGCCGCTGCCGAAGGACATCGACGAGGAAGTGCGGATCGTGCAGGAGCGCGTCAGGCACATCGGGCAGGCGTTGGAACTGCCCGCCGAGCTGACCGCGATGGAGGAGATCCGCCGCATCGTGACCGTTTTTCGCGAGCTTCGCAGCGGGGTGACGGACGATGGACAGACGCGCGTCAAGTCGCCTAGCGGCACGCTGAGCACGGCGGAGGCGATCTCGGTCGTGACCAACGGCATGGCGCTGGCGGCGCATTTTGGGAATGGCCGCGTCGGGGCGGCGGATGTCGCCGCCGGGATGGTGGGAGCCATCGTGAAAGATCCGGTGCAGGATCGCACCGTGTGGCTGGAATATCTCGAAACGGTCGCCAGGGAGCGGGATGGGTGGAAGGACCTGTACCGCGCCTGCCGGGAGGTTTCCGGCTAAATGGCGGACGTGCACGTTTTCGGCATCCGGCATCACGGGCCAGGATCGGCGCGCAGCCTGTTGAACGCGCTGGAGCGGCTCGAACCGGATGCGATCCTGATCGAAGGCCCGCCAGACGCGGATGACATCCTGCCGCTGGCGGCTTATGCCGGGATGCGCCCGCCGGTCGCGCTGCTGGTCTACGCCGTAGACGATCCGAAGCAGGCCGCGTTTTTCCCGTTCGCGGTGTTTTCCCCGGAATGGCAGGCGCTGCGCTACGGGTTGGCGCGGGGCGTGCCGGTGCGCTTCATGGATCTGCCGCAGGCTTACCAGATCATGCTGAGGTGGGCGGAAGACGGCCCCGGCGAGCCAGCCGACGCGCCGCCGCTGCGCGACGATCCGCTCGGCGCGCTGGCGGAAGCTGCCGGGTTTCAGGACGGGGAACGGTGGTGGGAGCAGATGGTCGAGCAGCGGCACGACAGCCGCGACGTGTTCGACGCCGTGCTGGAGATCATGACCACGCTGCGCGAGTCACCCCAACAGCCGGAAACACCGCTCACCCTGCTGCGCGAAGCGCACATGCGCGAAAGCATCCGCGCTGCGTCTCGGAGCGGCGCGGAGCGGATCGCGGTGGTGTGCGGCGCATGGCACGCCCCGGCGTTAGCCACTCTGCCGCCCGCCAAAGAGGACAAGGCGCTGCTGACGAAGCTCAAAAAAACCAAAGTCGCCGCGACCTGGGTCCCCTGGACGCACGGGCGGCTCTTGCTGGCGTCGGGGTATGGCGCGGGCGTGTGGTCGCCGGGCTGGTACCAGCACCTGTGGGAAACGCAAGACGACGTGGTCACGGGCTGGCTGGTGGAAGTCGCGCATCTGCTGCGCAGCGAGCAGCTAGACGCTTCCCCGGCGCAGGTGATCGACGCAGTGCGGCTGACCGAGACGCTGGCCGCGCTGCGCGGGCGTCCGGCGGCGGGACTGGACGAGCTGAACGAAGCGGCGCTGGCGGTGTTTTGCTTCGGCAGCGATCTGCCGATGCGCCTCATTCACGATCGCCTGATCGTCGGCGAAGCGATGGGGGACGTTCCCGATGAAAACCCGATGGTTCCGCTTCAACGGGATTTGCAGCAGGAACAGAAGCGACTGCGCATGGCCGTCGAGAGCGGGGCCAGCCTGTTGGACCTGGACTTGCGCAAGCCGCTTCACATGGACCGCAGCCACTTGTTGAACCGGCTGCGATTGCTCGGCGTGCCGTGGGGCGTCAAACAGGACGTGACTGGCAAGGGCGGAACGTTTCACGAGGTCTGGCAGGTGCAGTGGCAACCGGAACTGACCATTGCGCTGGTCGAACAAAGCGGGTGGGGCAATACGGTTGTGGACGCGGCGGCGGCGTACACCCGCCATGAGGCGGACCATGCACACGATCTCCCAGCGCTGACCCGTCTCGTTCATGACGTGCTGCTGGCCGATCTCCCGGATGCGGTCGCGCACGTGGTGCGCCGCCTGCAAGAAAAGGCCGCGCTGACGAGTGAGGTCAACCTGCTGATGGCGAGCCTTCCGGCTCTGGCGGACGTGCTGATGTATGGCAGCGTTCGCAAGACGGACGCGGGTATGGTCGGCGCGGTGGTGGATGGCATCGTGACGCGCACCTGCATCAACCTGCCCGGCGCGTCTTCCGCGCTGGATGATGACGCAGCGGACGAACTCTTTGGATTGACGATCCGGTTCAACAGCGCGATCCGCCTGCTCGACAACCCCGCGCACTGGCAGACGTGGATCGGCGTGCTGAACAAGCTAGTCGATCAGCGCGGCGCGCACGGGCTGATGCGCGGGCGGAGCTGCCGCATCCTGCTCGATGCGGACGAGCTGACGATGGCCGAGGCAATGCGCCAGATGCGGCTGGCGGTCAGCACCGTCGAAGATCCGGCGCAGGCGGCGGCCTGGATTACGGGCTTTCTGTACGGGAGCGGCGTGATCCTGCTGCACGACGCCACGCTGCTCGGCGTACTCGACGACTGGATCGCCTCGCTGGCGGACGAGGATTTCGTGGCGCTGCTGCCGCTGCTGCGGCGGACCTTCTCGACCTTTTCCGAGCCGGAGCGCAAACAGATCGGCAGGCTCGTCAAACGCGGACCGTCTGCGACCCCGGCGGAGGCTGATGCCGTGACGATCGATCAGGAACGGGCCGACGCCATTCTGCCTATCCTCGCTGAGTTGTTAGGACTTGAGTATCCATGAACCGGATTTCTGAAGACGAACGGCTGCGCCGCTGGCGTTTGATCCTGGGGGGCGGGAACTGCGATGGCATAGGCGTCAGGCTGTCCCACGCCGATGGCAAACGCGATCAGGCGCTTGGGGAACTCTATGGCGGGGCCAGCGGCAAAACCCGGCGCGGGGGAACTGAAGCGTCGATGCCGAACGTCAGCCGCTGGTTGGGGGATGTGCGCGAGTATTTCCCTGATTCGGTGGTGGAGATCATGCAGAAAGACGCGATCGAGCGCGTGGGTTTGCAGCGGCTGCTGGCCGAACCGGAATTTCTGGAACTGGTCGAGCCGGACGTGCATCTGGTGGCGACTCTGATCGCGCTGAACCGCGTCATCCCCTCGGGCACGCGCGAAACGGCGCGGGCGCTCGTGCGCAAAGTCGTGGACGACCTGCTGCAGAAACTCACGAATCCGATGCGCCAGGCCGTGAGCGGGGCGCTCAACCGCGCCGCGCGGAACCGCCGCCCGCGCCATCACGAGATCGACTGGAACCGGACTATCCGGGCCAACCTCAAACATTACCAGTCCGAGTACCGGACGATCATCCCCGAAACGCTGATCGGTTACGGGCGCAAGCGCCAGTTGGCGCAGCGCGACGTGATTGTGTGCATCGACCAGAGCGGCTCGATGGCGACCTCGGTCGTTTATGCCAGCATTTTCGGGGCGGTCATGGCGTCGATACCCGCGCTGAAGACGCATCTCGTGGTATTCGACACGGCGGTCGTCGATCTGACCGCCGAGCTTCACGATCCGGTTGACCTGCTGTTTGGCACGCAGCTCGGCGGCGGCACGGACATCAATCAGGCGCTCGGCTACTGCCAGCAGCTCGTAGCGCGCCCGCAGGAAACGATCTTGATCCTGATCAGCGACCTTTACGAAGGCGGAAACCGGGAAGATATGCTCAAGCATGCCCGCCAACTGAAGGAAGCGGGCGTGCAGTTCATCACGCTGCTGGCGCTGAACGATCGCGGCGCGCCCAGTTACGATCGTTCCATCGCGGCGGAGTTTGCCGGACTGGACATCGCCTCGTTTGCCTGCACGCCCGATCTGTTTCCTGACCTGATGGCGGCGGCGATCAACCGGCAGGATCTGGCGGCGTGGGCGGCCCAACACGAGATCAACCTACCGCGCGCCAAAGACGATTAGCCAGCCGCGATAGAGTAGCCCGGGACGGCGTACCGTTCCATGATGTTGACATCGCCAACGTATGCCCATCGGGAGACACAATGCGACCCCTGGTGAGATAAACCAGGGGCCGCGTCGTCATAAAAGGAGGCGGATCGATCCGGTTAGCCGAGGCCGGACGTTACCTGAGAAGCATAGAACAGGTAGCGCCCGAGCAATTCGGAGAGCAGCACCAGTGCGAACGCGGCGTAGGCCAGATTGATCATCAGGCGTTCCCGGCCCGGATTGCTCGCCGTGCGATAAAGGAACCCGCCAAGCAGGACTGCGCCTAAAAAGACCAGCGCCAGCCGGATGCCCAGAATCACGCTGTGATCGTTGATGATGATATCGGCGCTCTGGCGTGTGGTGACCGACTCGTTGGCGAGATAGCCCATGTACAGCGGCATAATCACAAAGGTCACGCCGACCAGCACAATCGAAGCGACGGCGAGACCGCGCAGCGCATAGCGCAGCAGCTCGCACTGGACGCCTTCCGCTTCGCAGCCGGATTCGTTCTTACGCTGCATATAGGTGTAGTTGGCGGCGTAGGCAGTGCCTACGGCCATCGCGCCCAGCAGAAACGTCGTCGTGAAGAACGAGAGCACCGTCGAGATCGTGTTCCAGGCGGGGACCGTGCGGATCATGTAGACCTGCGACATGCTGATCACCAGCGCCACACCAATCAGCGCCGCGACCCAGGCAATCGCGTTGCGAAGCGAAGCTGTGCCCAGTTTGCGCCACTGCATCACCGCGAACACTGCGCCCGCGCCGATGAACAGCACGTTGCACAGGATCTCGCGGCTGAGCCACGACGAATCGAGGTTCCCGATGGCGCGCCACGCATTGATCGGGTTGCCCAAGTGCAGCAGCGATGCGATCGTGCCCAACACCAGCACCGGCCCGATGGCCAGCAGCGCGCGATCGCTCATACGATCGGCTTCTTGAAGCCCCGATTTCCGCGCAACGAAGAAGTGAATCACGCCCAAAATGATGAAAGAACCAACTGACATTTGGGCGCAGATCGTAAAGGTTACGAGTGCCCAATCACGCACTTCCATGGTTACATTTCCTCCGCGTTGCCAATGCTGATACCCTCTGCGGCAGCAACCATGGCCCCAGGATGGGGCGTGATCACGACGGCAGGCTGGGTTAGCGACGGATCGGGCATGGGGTAGATGTTGTTGACCGTCCCGTATTTGGCCTGCAGTTCGCTCAGCTCACCAAAGTCAAGCGCGCGCATGGGGCAGGCCGCGACGCAGGCCGGGGGCAGTCCTTCGTCAATGTAGTTGTAGCAGAAATCGCACTTGCTCATCTTGCCCTTGTCGTCCACGTACTGCGGGGCGTCGTAGGGGCACGCCCACTGGCAGTAACGGCAGCCGATGCACTTGTCCTGGTCGATCAGGACGATGCCATCGTCGCGCTTGTGCATCGCGCCGGTCGGGCAGACTTTGAGGCAAATGCCGTCTTCGCAGTGGTTGCAGGACATGGACAGGTGATAGGTGACGATGTTCTGCACCCACGTCGCGCCCTGTTTGATCCAGTTGCCGCCGTTCAGCTCGACCACGCGCCGCCAAAGGACACCCACTTCGAGATCGTTATCGTCTTTGCACGCGATCTGGCAGGCCTTGCAGCCGGTGCAAACGCTCTGGTCATAATAGAAGGCTAGTTGTTTTGCCATTTTCGTTCTCCTTAAGCCTTCTCTACTTCAACGAGATTCGTATGCTGAGACGTCCCCTTGGCGAAGGGCGTCGGGTGGTGCGAGGTCAGCACGTTGATGCAGCCCGCGTGATCCACGCCCTTGTCGTCCGGGTCGTACCATGCGCCCTGCGGCAGATCGAGCACGCCCGGTATGATGCGCCGGGTGACGCGCACCGGGATCTTGACCTCGCCGCGATCGTTAAAGATGCGCACGGTGTCGCCGTCTTTGATCCCACGTGCGTCCGCGTCGATGGGGTTCATGAATAGGCGCTGGGGCATCGATTCCGCCAGCCAGTCAACGTTGTGATAGGTCGAATGGGAGCGCCGGTGGTAGTGGTGCCCTTGAAGCTGGAGCGGATACTTCGCCAAAAGCTCAGGCTCGGCGTCGGGTCCTTCCCATTCAGGGACATAGGCCGCCACCCCTGGAATCTCTTCGGGGTTGTTGGCGTCCCACTTCGCCTGACAGAAGATCTCGACTTTGCCCGACGCCGTCGGCAGTGGATTCGCTTCGGGATCAGCGCGGAAGTCCGCCAGACCAATTGTCGGCTCATCGTAATATATTACGTGGAGGCCGTTGGCCTTGAAGGTATCGAAGTCGAAGGTGGGGTCCATGTCCTTGACGCCCGCCGTCCACTCTCGAATCCAATCCTCGTGCGACTCTTTGCCGTCACGATACTGGTCACCCAGGCCGAGCTTGTCGGCGATCATCGCGCAGATTTCGTAGTCCGGCATGGCCTCGAACAGCGGCTCGATGGCCTTGTTCATGTAGTAAATCGTGTCGCCCATCATCCAGTTGGTGGTCATGCTCTCGGTTTCCATCCATGTGGTCGCCGGGAGTATGATGTCCGCGAACTTGGCGGAGGGCGTCAGGAACTGGTCCTGCACGACGATGAACTCGACCAGACTCTCGTCTGCGAGAATTTCTCTGGTGCGATTGATGTCACCGTGCTGGTTGATCAGTGCGTTGCCGCCGTTGCTGTAGATGAACTTGATGTTATAGGGCAGAGTCTCCTGGCCGTCGGGCAGCCCGATGACGCCGTCCGCCGCGCCCATCTCTGTCCCGCGCACGATGGCGTCGGTCCAGGTGAAGGTCGAGATGGAGGTCGAGACGGGATTCGCCACGCCGGGGAACGATCCGGTCGGGATATACCGTGCGGATGCGGCCCCCGTGCCGCACGAGCCGCCCGGAATGCCGATGCTGCCGATCATCGCCGCGAGGGTGATTCCGGCATGCACGAATTCTTCGCCATAGGCGCGGCGTTGGCCGCCCCAGCCCTGGTAGATCGCGGTGGGCTTGGTCAGTGCGATCTCGCGCGCCAGCCGCACGATGCGCTCGCGCGAGACGCCGGTGATCGCTTCGGCCCATTCGGGCGTCTTGGGCGTGTCGTCCTTGTCGCCCATGACGTAGCTCTTGTACGAGTTCCCGGATGGGATGCCTTCGGGCATGTGTTTTTCATCGAAGCCGCTGGTGTACTTGTCGAGGAAGTCCTGATCTTGCAGGTCCTCGCTGATCATGACATAGGCCAGGGCCGCGATGAGCGCGGGGTCCGTGCCGGGGCGGATCGGAATCCACTCATCGGCCCAGACCGCGGTCATGCTCTGGCGCGGGTCGATCACGATCACCTTCGTGCCTGACTTCTTGGCTTCCTTGAGGAAGTACATCGTGTTCGTGCCAGCAACCATCTCCATCGGGTTGAAGCCGAACAAGACCATCAGGCGAGAGTTCTTCCAGTCGTCGCGGGAATTCGCTGTGACGAAACTACCCAGCACGCGCGGCAGCATGAATTCCCAGCAAGCCGCGCTGTATGAGCCGTACTCGTTCAGCGTGCCGCCGAACAGATTCAGCAGACGCTGTGACGTGCCCGATCCCTGCATGCCATCTGCGCCGGACGCGTAGTGGTTGATGAACGCCTCAGGGCCGTACTCATCCTTGATGCGCTGCATCGCTTCCGCGACGGTGGTGGTGGCTTCATCCCAGGAGATACGCTCGAACTTGCCTTCGCCGCGCTTGCCCACGCGCTTCATCGGGTATTTGAGCCGGTCTGCGTGATAGACACGGTGGCGGTAGGAGCGCCCGCGCTGGCAGGCTCGAAGCTGGGGATCTTCGATCGTATCCGGGCGGTCGTCGGTCGTCAGGCGTGTAATCACGCCGTCCTTGACATGCACCAGGATGCGACAGCGCCCGCCGCAGTTGTGGGCGCAGCTTGTAGGAATAATAGTTTCTGCCTCCGCCGCGCTGGCTGTGGAAGCCATGCGGCTGGCCGTCACACCGCCGGTTGCGAGCGCCGCTACGCCACCCAGTGCCGCGTTCCACTTCAGGAAGCTGCGCCGGGTAAGGTTGGCGTTCTCCTCGGCTTTAGATAAAAAGCCTTGGTCCACCATATCTAACCTCCAGGAACGAAAAAAGCATTTTGGGATGTGGAGTGCTGTTAATGTGGAATGGCGTTGAGAGGATGATGGTGAGCGTCCCACTACTCTCAGCATAGTCCTGTCGTCAGGTTGAGTCATCACCCGGTAGAAGTATTTTTGTGAAGAACAACACAAGTTCGGCGCGGCGTCTCGGTACTCCTTGGATCACGCAAGGGGCGAGCAACGTGGTATGAAGGGGCTTAGGGACGCTGATCGCTTGCTGGTGGCGCGGTGCGTGCCGGGAACGCTGGGCCAACGAGAAATCACCGGAAGAAAGCTGAGGACCTGCACCTATACAAAAGCTCAGAGCGGGGCTGTGGTTAAATCAGGATGACGAGGTGGGATCTTCTGGCCCGTTCTCAGCAAATGTTTCTAGAGCGTGTTATGCGCTTGTAGCCCCCCATTCATTGGCCCCTTTCCCCACGCAACCCTGTTGCGCGGGGACCCCGGAAAAAACGGGCGGAGCAAGCCCCGCCCCTACGGATCCTGGGATAATAAACGCGTGAGAAACCCGTTTTCTCCCTCGAAAAGTGCATAACAGCCTCTAGAAGTTCATGCGCAACCAATTGGTGTGGTTTCCCGCAGGCTGCGTGTTACCGGGCTGTCGCGTGAGGGAAAATCGGCCACCGCCCCATTTTTCAGGACGACGATAGCCCTGGCTTTTGACCAGGGCTGATTTTTGCGGGGGCTACACGTGCAGGGGCTATTTATTGTACAGCTTGGTGGGCAGCGGATTACGTTTGGCGAAATTGCGCTGGTGCCAGTAGGGATAAATGGTGTCGGTTTCGGTCACCGCATCCAGGCGTGCGACCTGTTCTGCGCTCAAGGCCCACCCGGCGGCACCCAGATTATCGAGCAGCTGCTTTTCGGTGCGCGCGCCGATGATGACGCTGGCGACCGTGGGACGCTGGAGCAGCCAGTTCAGCGATACCTGGGCGACGGATTTGCCGGTTTCCGCGCTGATGGCGTCCAGGACATCGATCACCCCGTAAAACCAATCGTCAGGAATAGCGGGACCTTCGGCGGCCCCTTGTGCGACGCGGGTTCCCTCCGGCATGGGCTGCTCGCGGCGGAACTTGCCACTGAGCCGCCCCTGCGACAGCGGTCCCCAGACCAGCGTGCTGACGTTTTGATCGAGCGCCAGCGGCATGAGTTCCCACTCGTATTCGCGCCGGAGCAGCGAGTAATGGGCCTGATGGGCCATATAACGTGCCCAGCCATACTTTTCGGAAATGGCGAGCGATTTCATCAAGTGCCAGCCGGAAAAATTGGAGCAGGCGATGTAGCGCACTTTGCCGCTCTGGACCAGCGTATCCAGCGCGCGCAGCGTTTCCTCGACGGCGGTCAGCGCGTCGAATCCGTGCATGGTATAGATATCGATGTAGTCCGTGTTGAGGCGGCGCAGGCTGGCTTCACACGAGCGAATGATATGGTGCCGCGAGGAGCCTATATCATTGGGGTTATCGCCCATCGGGAAGGTGGTTTTGGTGGAAATGAGCAGCTTGTCCCGCTGCCCCTCGATCGCCTTGCCCAGGATTTCTTCAGATTGGCCGCGCGAATACACATCCGCCGTGTCGAACAGGTTGACGCCTGCATCCAGGCAGATACCGATGAGGCGCTTGGCCTGCTCTACATCGGTATTTCCCCATTTGCCGAAGAAGACGTGGTCACCGCCGAACGTCCCGGTCCCAAAACTGAGCACGGGGACACTAAAGCCCGAACTGCCAAGAATTCTGTATTCCATGATTATGTTCCCTTGTTAGAAAGCGTTGGCTGCAATGGTATTGTACTAAGAGACAGCTCCAGATGCCCCAATCGTGACCGGATTGGGGCGAGTGTTCCGTCACTGTGCGGTTGCCGGACGGTTCTAAAACTCGGCAACCACGTCTCGATCTTCGAGCCACGCGATCATGTTCAGAACCAGATAATTCCAGTTCTGAAAGCCCCGGTTCAGGATCGGCTCACCGTTCTCGGGCTGGTAATATTCGTGGAGCGCGCCAAAACGCTCAAGGTCGCGCCCGAAGAGCGCGATCGTTTTTTCGGCCAGGGAACGCGCGTCGGACGTGAAGCCGTACTTGACCAGCCCACGGAAGGTCATGTAGTTGACGATGCCCCAGACCGGCCCCAACCACGATGACGGGTTGCCCGACGCTCTGATTGAATACATCTTTTCCATTTTTGACAGCGACCGCACCCCAAACGGCGCATTAAAGGTTTTTTCGTTCCGGTAGTGTTCATGGACGATGCGCTCGGCCTGTTCGGGCGTTGCGATCCCCGCCCAGAGGGCCATGAAGCCGGTCCACACCCCGATCCGTTGAATCAACGTGTTCCAATGGCGCGGATAGCCGGAGTGGAGCCATGCCGTGTGGTCGACGGGCAGCAGATTCAGATCCACGTTGTAGAAATATCCGTCGCGCTCGTCCCAGCAGTGCTCTTGAACGGCAGCTTTGAGGGATTCCGCATCCTGGCGCAAATTCAAGCCCACTTCATCGAGCTGAAGCTCGTCGCATAGGTAGGCGGCGGCTTCAAGCTCGCGCAGCATGAGGCAGTTCAGGAAAAGGGAGCCTGAGCTTTTGGCCGGGCGGTAGAAGGTGCAGGGATCGTTGTCAACGCCGATCATCCTGTCGGTTTGCCAGTAGAACAGCCCTGATTCGTGGCGGTGGTGGCTGGCATAATTGTTCAGGAAGGTGAGGAGGAAATACATCTTTCCCCGCAGCCACTCGGCGTCACCGCACTGCTGCGTGATGAAGGCCGCATGTTGGGCCAGCACCGGCTTGTGCATGTTTTCTTCGAAGATTCGAGCGGGACGATCTACTTCCAAACCGCGCTCGATCAAGATCGGAACCCAGCCGTCCATGCCGCCGTAGCTCAGAAAATTGAGCACGCAGCCCTGCTCGTATTTCAGGACGTGGGCCGCGGCGTCCGGATTTTCGCTTTCCAGCAGAATCTGCCGCAGCGCGACGTCGGACAACCAGGAATCCCAGTCCCAGAGGACGTCGCTGTACTGGTCGCTGCCGGGGACAAGAAACGGGTAGGGCATGTTGCCTCCGGCTTCACGAAACATACCGGAGTAGTCGCCCTGAATGTGCTGGCGCAGCTGCTGACTGTAGGTTGTTAAGTCCATTTCATCACCCTGGAGATTATAAAAACCGGCGCGCTAATTCAGGTCTGGTGTCGGTCCCGGCGGCAAACGGTGCGTCGAGATCGTCGGGTCGGGCCGTGGTGGGTTGGTTATGGTCGGTGACTTAAAGTCTTCGATAGTTGGGCCATTTTCCTCCTGAAGCGTCCAGAAAAATGCCGGGTTTACTTTTTATCTCTTTTACCCTATACTCAATATGAACGTTCATATTCTTGATGCGATTGTAGACTGTTATGGCTAAAAAGCAAAGAGTTACGATGCATGACGTGGCCCAAAAGGCGAACGTCTCCATCAATACAGTTTCCTTAGCCCTGCAAGACAGCGATCTTGTTCAGCCCCGCACCAAGGCCCGGGTTCTCAGCGTTGCGAAGGAACTGGGATACCGGCCCAACGTGATGGCGCAGAACTTAAGACGCGGCGTCGTGCATACGATCGGCATCATGATCCCGGACGTCCAGAACGCGCACTTCTGGGACATCGTCGATGGCGCGCACGACGAGGCCTACCAAAACAACTACGGTATGGTCCTGACGCATACCAGCCTCAACCAGGAACGCGAAAGCGAATTTTTACGCGGGCTGATCGAACGCCGCTACGATGGCGTCATTCTGGCCCAAACCTACTCCGAGCAGTCTCCCATCGAGTTACGCACACTCATTCAGCGCGGCGGGGCCGTCGTGACCCTGGGGCGGACCTGGGAAGGCGCCGACCGCGTCGAATATTTCCGAGAAGATACGGCCCAGGTTCTTCTGGAATACCTCTACGAGCTTGGGCACCGCCGTATCGGGTTTGTGATGGGCGTGGCGCGGAAGGAACTGGCGCAGGAGCGGCTTGTTGCGTACCAGCACTTCATCGAGAAACACGATCTGATCTCGATGCTCGAATACTGCGGACCCAGCGTGGACGAGAGCGCCGAGGCAACGACCCGCCTGCTGCAGTACCAGCCCCGCCCAACCGCCATTATTTCGGTCAACGATCAATTGGCAACGGGGATTTACCGGAGTCTCGGGCTGCACGGGCTGCGAATCCCTGAGGACGTCTCGGTCGCAGGGTTCGACAACACGTCGGTTGCCAAGAGCCTGTACCCGTCGTTGACCTCCGTCGACGTGGGGGGACCGGATATTGGCCGGATTTCCGTGCAGCTTTTGCTGCAGCGGCTCGCTGACCCCAAGCGGCCCCAGCAGATCGTTCAGGTTCCGGCGCGACTCGTGCCACGCGAATCGACCGCCGCGCCGCGCGTGGAGTAATGGTAGTCCGGTTGGGATGGCTCAACGACGCTTTGAGGAGTAAAGATTTTGGACAGTGCCGTTTTAGCAAGCCCTTATCGTGAACTTTATGGTGTTCCGGCTGCGGCTGTCCGCCTGACGCACGGTTTTTGGGCGGAGCGGTTCGAGGTCTGCCGCACGGTGATGGTTCCCCACATGTGGGAGCTGCTCCGCGATCCGGACATCAGCCACGCGTATACGAACTTCCTGGTCGCGGTTGGCGATGAAGCGGGAGAGCATCAAGGTCCCAAGTGGCACGATGGTGATTTCTACAAGTGGCTGGAAGCCGCCGCGCACATCTACAGCGTCACGCACGACGAGGCGCTCGACCGGTTGATGGATGAAATCATCGACGTGATCCGGCGCTCGCAGCGGGAAGACGGCTACATCCACACGCCGGTGATCATCGAAGAGCGCCAGGGGGAGAATGCCAAAGCGTTCCGCGAACGCCTGCATTTCGAGACCTACAATATGGGTCACCTCATGACGACGGCGTGCGTGCATTACCGGGCTACCGGCAAAGAAACGCTGATGGACGTGGCGCGCGCGGCGGCTGACTATCTCTACAACTTCTACAAAACGGCCACGGTGGAGCTGGCGCGCAACGCGATTTGCCCCTCGCATTACATGGGCGTCGTGGATATGTACCGCCAGACGGGCGAACCCCGCTACCTGGAACTGGCCCGCAACCTCGTTGAGATTCGGGATCTGGTGACCGGCGGCGGTGACGACAACCAGGATCGGCTGCCGTTCCGCGAGCAGGATCATGCGGTCGGACATGCGGTCCGGGCCAACTACCTCTACGCTGGCGTGGCCGACATTTATATGGAGACCGGCGATCCCACCCTGCTTTCCACGCTGGAAACGCTGTGGAAGAACGTGACGTCGAGCAAGATGTACATCACGGGCGGGTGCGGCGCGCTGTACGACGGAGCGTCGCCGGATGGCGCAGAGGATCAGAACTCGATTACGCGCGTTCACCAAGCGTATGGCCGCGAGTACCAACTGCCAAACGTCACGGCCCATAACGAGACGTGCGCCAACCTGGGCAATCTTTTCTGGAACTGGCGCATGTTCTCGATCACGGGCGCGGCGCGGTTCGTGGATGTCGCGGAGACCGTGCTCTATAACAGCGCGCTGGTTTCGATCAGCCTGGACGGGAAACGATACTTCTACACGAACGCCCTGCGCCAGATCGATGGCGTCCCGTTCGAGCTGCGCTGGGGACGCTCGCGCGAGCCGTACATCAGCTGCTTCTGCTGCCCGCCGAATATCGTACGCACGATCGCTCAGGTCGGGTCGTACCTTTACAGCGTGTCCGACGAGGGCATCTGGGCGAACCTCTACGCGAGCAGCACCGCCTCGATCGCGCTGAACGATGCGACTGAAGTTCACATCACGCAGCAGACCGACTATCCCTGGGACGGCCAGATTTCGATGACGATCGATGTGCCGGGCGAGACGTCGTTCGCGCTGATGCTGCGGATCCCCGGGTGGTGCGCGAAAGCGACGCTCAGCGTAAACGGCGTGCCCGTCGAGAACGATCTGCCCGCGGGAGACTATGCCAGGGTGGAGCGGGTGTGGTCAGCCGGGGACAAGGTCGAACTCACGCTGGACATGCCGGTGCAGTTCATCGAGTCGCACCCGTTGGTGGAAGAAACACGCAACCACCTCGCGGTTCAGCGGGGTCCGATCGTCTACTGCCTGGAGTCCGTGGACTTGCCGGACGATGTCTCTCTCGCCCAGGTGGCGATCTCCCGCACGACGACCTTTACGCCCGACCAGGACGCATCCTTTGACGGCATTACGGATGAAATGCGCGTCTTGCGGGGCACCGTGCAGGTGATCGACAGCACGCCGTGGAACGGGCAGTTGTATCGCCCGGCCTCGCGGCCCGGCATCCGAGACATCGAGGCCCAGCTCGTACCGTATTATGCCTGGGATAACCGGGGTAAATCTGAAATGAGCGTCTGGCTTCCAGAATTGTATGGCCCGGAGCGTATCTCATGAAAACAGTCGTTGCAGTGTATACGGGGCAGGGATTATCGGGACCGTTGAAGTCGGTTTTTACCGAGATTCTGCCCGACTGCCGTTTGATCAACATCATCGACGACAGCCTGATCGCGGACGTGGTTCAGAGCGGGAGTGTCACGGCGGCGGTCACCCGACGCCTGCTGCGGTACTTCGAAACCGCGGAGGAGATGGGCGCGGACGCGATCCTGAACACGTGCTCCTCGGTGGGGGAAGTGGTCGCGCTGGGGTGCCGGGTCGTGGATATCCCGATCGTGCGTATCGATGAACCGATGGCGATTACTGCCGTCGAACAGTACGACCGGATAGGCGTGATCGCCACGCTGCCGTCCACGCTGCAGCCCACGTCGCGGCTGCTGAAGGCACAGGCCGCCCGGTTGGGTCGCAGCGTCAGCATCGTGGATGGACTCGCGGACGGCGCTTACGATGCGCTTGTAAACGGATCCCCCGAGCAGCACGATCAACGGATTCTGGATACGGCCATGCGTCTGAAGGCGCAGGTGGACGTGTTCGTACTGGCGCAAGGATCGATGGCGCGCATGGAACGCGATCTTGCCGACGCCACCGGGCTGCCGGTGCTGTCCAGCATTCGTTTGGGGATCGGCGCATTGAAGCAGGTGCTGTCCGATGTGTAAGTGTGGGGTGAATTTCACTGTGCTGACCGACACCTCGCACTCTTTTTTTAAGTACTAATATGAACGTTCATAATTTCTCAAATGGAAAACCATCTTGAGATCAAGCGAAAGGAAATGCTATCAAAAACACATCTATCACGTCTCTGGCACGAATCGTTCGGCAGTCTTGCGTTGAGCAAATAATTCAATAAGAGGTGCAAGGATGAAGAAACTTTCACGGCGTGACATGTTGAAGCTGATGGGGGCGGGTGCAGGCAGTGCCGCGTTGGCCTCTACCGGGATTCCGTTTGATACGAAGCTGGTTGGCGTCGTCAAAGCTCAGGACACCGTGACGCTGGACGTGATCGCCCGCCAGCCCGAATACCTGAACCTGCAGCGGCAGATCTGGGACATCTTCGAGCGGGAAAATCCCGGCATCAAGATCAACCTGTTTGCAGTCAATGAAAATGAATATGCCGCGCTGCAGGCGAGAATCGCGGGCGGGTACATCCCCCACATCGCGACCACGCCCACGACCACGACCGATGCGCCCGTCGAAGCCTATTCGCTGTACTACAACCTGAGCGAACTGAGCGACGAAGACTTCCCCTGGTGGGACCGGTGGACGTTCGACATCAAGAACGCCTTTACCGACATCTACGGCGTGCCGGGGCCGCGCTCGCTGGAAATTATGGCGCCGTGGACCTGCACCTGGCACTGGCATCAGGACCTGATGGAAGAAGCGGGCCTGGATCCTCGCAGCGTCACCACCTGGGAAGAATTCCAGGCGCTGATCGAACAGGGCACCGAGTGGGCCAAGTCGCGGTCGGACGTCGATCACTTCCTGGATCTGGGCTGGCATCCGCTGGTTGCGCTGGTGTGGACCAATGCCTGGGCCCTGGCCTTCCCGGAAGGCCAGCAAGAGAATCAGAACGCCTGCTGGCGGGGCGAGAAGAAGTTCAACGATGAGGATTCCCCGTGGCGCCCTGTGTTCCAGTGGCTGAAGGACTCGTACGACAAGGGGATCCTGCCCGAAAGCTGGTGGACGCGCGAATGGGAAGCCGACTTCGAAGCGAGCTACATCGCCAAGAAGTCCGTCATGGTGTTCCACGGTCCGTGGCTGTGGGACAAGGCCCTGGCGGCGGATCCCACCATCACCCAGCTTGGACTCCCGGCGACGCCGCCCGCGGCGGGTCAGGATACGTGGGTGCAGTACCTCGCTGCGATCGACACCTTCCGCTGGTACGCCCTCATCGACGGCGTGCAGGATCTGCCGGAGTGGCCGCAGGTCAAGAAGGCGTGGGCGTGGTGGCACAGCCCCGCAGTGGTCAAGATGCGGGCGGAAGGCATCGGCTCGCCGGTGGTTTATACGCTGGACGAGCCGCTCGAACTCGAAGGCGCGGCGCAGTGGGAAGGCGTTCGGAAAGATATCGACATCCCCGGCGGCGTGTTCGAAAACACGAAGTTCGTCGATCCCGCGAACTGGGCCGAAACGCAGGCGGGGGCGTACATCATCCCCGGCTCGACCAATACCTGGGATCATAACGGCAATGCGTCGGCTATCTTTGGCGAGCTGATGGAAGGTAAGAAAAGCGTCCAGGACGTGCTGGACTGGGCGCAGGCCAACTTCGAGGCAAGCTACAAGTTCCCGGAAGCGTAACTTTGCCGCAGGGGCGTACATGAGGCGTGTCGGAATGCTTTTGTAACGGTACGGGTGATCCCGCTGGCTTCAGGTGTGTCGGTACGTTTGGAGTGGTTCCCACGTCGTTAGAAGATGAGCACAACCCTAACGGCGTGGGAACCCGGCTGCAAGATGCATTGGCCCGATTAGATTATTGCGAGCATTGCCATGATAAACATAGAAAAACGCCTGGGAGGGCGGCGCGCAACACGCCGCATCATGATCGATTGGGTCTTTATCCTGCCCCAGTTGATTCTGTTTTTCACCCTCACGATTCTCCCCTTCTTCATGGGGCTGCCCACCGTATTCACCGACAAGCTGAGTTTTGTCGATGCGAATCCGGAATACGTGGGCCTGGACAACTTCACGAAGGTGGTTACCGAACCAGGCATCAAAGACGAAGTGTTCCCCGCGCTGGTGCGAACGGTCCGTTTTACGACCCTCAACTACGCTATGGTCTACATCTTCGGGTTGAGTCTGGCGTTGTTGATGTACGAGGTGGGCTTCAATGGGGGCTTCTTCACCATCATTTATCTCCCCATGATGCTTTCCGGACTGGCGATAGGGTTCATTGCGACGATGCTGTTTTCCCAATCGACGGGAACCATGAATCTCCTGTTGATGCACCTGGGCGTGATCGACAAACCCATCGATATCAAGTCGGCCTCGGGGATATCGTTCATTTTGCCGCTGCTCTCCGGCTGGCGGTATGCCGGTTTCAACATGGCGATATTCTTGTCGGGGCTGCTGACGATTCCACCCGAAACGATCGAGGCCGCAATCGTCGATGGCGCATCGTATACGCAGCGGCTTATTTATGTCTATTTCCCCCAGATGATCCCTTCCTTCATTATCGCCACGATTTTCTGCCTGATCGGTTCATTCAACATCTTTGACGAACTGGTGGCATTGGGCGGTTTGTATGGAAACAAAGAAGCTTCGTTCCTCTCGATCATCTTCTTCACCTACGGTTTCCAGCGGGGACGATTGGCCGTAGGGCTGACCCTGGCGCTTGAGATCGGTATCCCCTTATTCATTATGGGGCTGCTGCTTCAGCTGCTTCAGCGACGTCTTCAGTACCGCTCCTAAACAGGAATGGGATACGGCTATGAAACGCGCCACAAAAATCCTTATCATAGTGTTCTTCGTTGCCTATACCCTGATCACGCTGTTCCCCATTTACACCCTGTTCATCAGGACCTTCGTGGGGACGAAACATTCCACGGATCTGTGGCTTTGGCCGCCGCCGTTGGAAGAAGCCAGTATGGACTACCAGTGGGGAAACCTGTCCGTGTTCTACAACCTGAACGTGGACAAGGTCAAAAAGGATCTGGGCATTCCAGAGGATGCGTATATTCAGGCACGCTGGACGCTGTCGAGGATTGCCACTGAGTACGACATCCCTGAACAGAAGATCAAGGATTATTTCACGCCCTATTCGGTCTACAGCGGCTGGATCATCCTGTTTAGCGACGCCCAGTTCTGGCCCGCGCTGTTCAGGACGGTTGTGATCGCAGCCTTCAGCTTGATCGGGTTGAACCTGCTGTCCATCTTCACCGGGTTCGGGCTGGCGGGGCTGCGGCGGAAGGATCAAATCGTCGTATTCAATCTCTACCTGCTCAGCGCCGTTATTCCACTCATGATGATCCTGCTGCCCCAGTACATGATCGTGCAGGAGGTGCTGAAGTGGATTCCCGGGTACGAAGTGTCGGGATCGATGACGCGCAGAATCAGCCAGATTGTGGTCATCGTCCTGCTGCATATCAAGGGCGGCGCGCTGGGCACCATGGTCTACACCAGTTACATCTCCAGCATCCCCAAGGAATTGGAAGATGCCGCTGAGATCGACGGCGCGACCACGTTTGAATACTTCCGGTATATCGTGCTGCCACTTCTGAAGATCCCCATGGCTACCTTGACGGTCATGATTTTGCCCAGCCTGTGGAATGACTTCATGGGGCCATACATCTATCTGGATAAGAACAATACCACCTTGCTCCCGCTGATCCAGAGTTACACCGGCACCTACACCACCAACTATCAGGTGACGTATACCGGGATTTTCGTATCCATCGTCCCGCTGGTCTTGATTTACATCATGTTCCGCAAGTGGTTCATTCGCGGGGCGATGTCGGGGGCGGTCAAAGGTTAGACGGAACGCTGCTAAGGATGCTTTGCCCGTGAGTATAGTGGGCTGGGGGGATGGCGACGTGTGTCTCCGGCTAAACGGTGATCGACTGCTTCTATTACTTTCGGGGATTCCAGCGGCAAAAATGCATTGGCGCGGGCGTTAGCTCGCTGCCAGGGAAAACAAACTCAACCGGACTCTTAGACCCTGGAAAACCAAGGTAAATCAAATGACCGTAGTCACCAATCTGGTTTGCGAATACCGCACTAATCCCCTGGGCATCGACGTCATCGTGCCCCGGCTCGGCTGGCAGATGCAAAGTGACCGGCGCGGGGCGCGCCAAACCGCCTACCGTATTCTGGCCGCCAGCGATCCGCAGCGGCTGAACGGCGGCGATGCCGACGTGTGGGATAGTGGCAAGGTCGAAACCGATCAATCCGTCCATATTGCTTATGCGGGTCCACGTCTGCAGTCACGCCAGCGCGTTTACTGGCAGGTGACCGTGTGGGATGAAACCGGCGACGCCAGCCACAGCGATCCGGCGTGGTTCGAGATGGGCTTGCTCGACCGCAGCGAGTGGAAAGGGGAGTGGATTGGCGCCGCGCTGACCGGTGGTCCGCGCAGCACCATTCCAGCGCCCTTTCTGCGCCGGTCGTTCCAGATCGATGGGGCGGTCAAAACGGCGCGCCTGTATGTGACCGCGCTGGGCCTGCACGAGTGCTCGATCAACGGGCATTCCGTGAGCGAGGATGTCTTTACCCCCGGCTGGACCGATTATGATAACCGGGTGGAGTATCAGGTTTATGACGTCACACCCTGGTTGAGCGAGGGAGAAAACGTGATCGGAGCGGTGCTGGGCGATGGCTGGGCCGTGGGGCACATTGCCTTCCATCACCGGCAGCTCTATTTCGACCAACCCCACCTGCTCGCCCAACTAGAGATTGTCATGGCCGATGGCCGGGCGATCACCATCGTCACGGATGGGGCCTGGAAACACCAGTTTGGGCCGCTGCTGGAAAATGACATCATCATGGGCGAGGCGTACGACGCGCGCCTGGAACTGCCCGGCTGGGATGCGCCACACTTCGACGACTGCGAGTGGCTGGACGTCAAACGCTTCGAGGATCCGGGCATTGCGCTGGTGGCGACGAAGGCTCCGCCTGTGCGGCGCATCAGCGAACTGGCGCCGGTCAGCGATCCGGTGGATTGGAGCAACGTCACCACGACCTGTTACGTTTTCGATCTCGGCCAAAACATGGTGGGGCGCGTGCGCTTCAAGGGTCACGCTCCGGCGGGCACGACCGTCACTCTGCGTTTTGCCGAGGTCCTCAACCCCGATGGGACGCTTTACACCGACAACCTGCGTACGGCGCGGGTGACGGATTATTACACGTTCAAAGGCGAGGGCGAAGAGGTATGGGAGCCGAAATTCACCTTTCACGGTTTCCGGTATGTCGAGGTGACGGGCTATCCCGGCCCGGTGAGCCGCGACACGATCAGCGGGGTGGTGCTGCATTCCGACTTGAAGCCGACGGGGTATTTCGAGTGTTCGGATCCGCTGCTTAACCAGTTGCAGAGCAATATCGTGTGGAGCCAAAAGGGGAACTTTTTGGATGTTCCCACCGACTGCCCGCAGCGCGACGAGCGGCTCGGCTGGGTGGGAGATACCCAGGTTTTTGCACGGACCGCCGCCTTCAATATGGAAGTGTCGAATTTTCTGGCACGGTGGATGGAAGAAGTCGTCTACGCGCAGGGCGAAAAAGGCAACGTGCCGCCGGTCGTGCCGCAGGTCGAACTCGAATTCACCGAGGACGGCGGCCCCGCCTGGGCGGATGCGGTGGTGATCGTGCCGTGGACGATGTACCTGTGTTACGGCGATCGGCGCATCCTCGAAGAGAATTATCCGGCTATGGTCAGGTTCATGCAGTTCATCCTGGACACCAGCCCCGGGTACATCCGCTGCGCGCCCGAACTGGAGGGCTGGCCCGGCATCGGGGACTGGCTCTCGATCAACGCCAACACCCCGCGCGATCTGATCGGCACCGCGTACTGGGCCTACGACGCGCAGCTGATGGCGCAGATTGCCGCGGTGCTGGGCAAGCGCGAGGATGCGGAGCGTTACCGCGATCTCTTCGATGAGGTGAAGCGCACGTTCAACAACCGCTTTTTGCACGGTGACGGGGTTTATGTTGCGGTCGATCAACCGTCTGAAATCCGGGCGCGGATGGAGCGCGCAGACGCGATTTCGCGCGGGAGGCTGCAAACGGTCGATTACGGACCGGTGACCTCTCAGGTTTTTAACGCCGAGCTTTTCACGCCGACGCAAACCGCCTATGTCCTGGCCCTGTCGTTCGACCTGCTGCCGGAGGATCTGCGCCCGGCGGCGGCTGCCGAACTGGTGGCCGACATCGAACGGCGCGAGATGCACCTTTCCACCGGCTTCGTGGGCGCGCCCTATCTGGCCCATGCGTTGAGTAGCAACGGGCAGCTTGACACGGCGTATGCGCTCCTGTTTCAAAAGAGCTGGCCTTCGTGGCTCTATTCGGTGACTCAGGGCGCGACGACGGTCTGGGAACGGTGGGATGGTTGGACCGAGGAAAACGGGTTCCAGGATCCGGCTATGAACTCGTTCAACCACTACTCTTACGGTTCGATCGGAGACTGGTTCTACCGCGTGGTAGCGGGCATCGAGCTTGATCCGGCGCAGCCCGGTTACAAACACAGCATCCTGCGCCCGCAGCCGGGCGGCGGCTTGAGCTACGCGACCGGGAAGTTCAAGTCCCTTTACGGCGAGCTGGTGTCCCAGTGGACGCTCCATGAGGGCGTCTTTGAATGGCGCGTGGTGATTCCCGCGAACACGACTGCGACGGTGTATTTGCCGGTGAAGGAAACGAGCATGATCACACTTGATGGGCGCGAGGTCAGCGGGCGGGTTCACGATCTTGAGGCGGGCGAATACTTGTTTTTGGCGAGATAACAGGGAGCAGAAAAATGCTTTACGGCGTCCAATACTATCCCGAACACTGGCCTAAAGCGCGGTGGGCGGTCGATGCACGGATGATGCGGGAAGCGGGCATCAACGTGGTGCGCATGGGCGAGTTTGCCTGGAGTGTGATCGAACCGCAGGAGGGCAAGCTCGATTTCTCCCTGATGGACGAGGCCGTGGCGCTGCTCGACGCGCACGGGATCAAAACGATCATGTGCACGCCGTCGCGCACGCCGCCGCCGTGGGCATTTGACCGCTATCCCGGCGTGCGAAACGTCGATGAAAACGGGCGTCTGGTCAACTATGGGTTTCGCTATACGGTGGGGCTGAGTCACAGCGAATTCATCCAACTGTCCCAGCGTATCGACCGTGCCGTGATCGAGCACTTTGCCGGAAACGATGCCATCATCGGCTGGCAGGTGGACAACGAGATCGGCATGAACAATGACTGCTACTGCGAACGCTGCCGCCGCCGGTTCCACCACTACCTGGAAGAAAAGTACGGCACGCTCGACGCGCTGCACGAAGCCTGGGGATCGCATTTCTGGTCGTTTACGTTTACGACCTGGGACGAAGTGCCGCTGCCTTCCTACAGCCCCCAGCTTGCGCTGGAATACCGGCGTTTTCTCTCCAGCCTCAATGTGGACTTCACGCGTTGGCGCAGCGAATTAATCCACGCGCTGGACCCGGGTAAGTTCGTGGCCGCGAACTTCCAGTCTTTCAGCGTCCGGCACACCGATTACAAGCAGCTCGCCAAGGTGATCGATCTCAATGGGATGAATGATTACCCCGCTCGCTCGCCAGAGCTGATCCTGGATTTTTACCGGGGCGAGCGCGGCACCTTCCTGCCGCTCGAACAGTTTACCCGGCTGCTGGAGATCGATACGGGGCCGGGGTGGATGCGCCTGTGGGCCTACATGGCGATCGCGCACGGGGCCTGCGGAGTGAATTTCTTCCGGTGGCGGTGCTGCCGCTGGGGCGCGGAACAACTGCGTGATGGGATCCTCCCCCACGACGGGCAGCCTGCGCGCCGGTATGATGAACTGGCCCGGATGGGCGCGGAGATCGCCCGCATCGGGGAACGGATCGACCGGACCCGGCCCCGCGCCGACGTCGCGGTGTTGATGAGCTACGAATCGCGTTGGGCGATCGATGCCGGAACGCTGGGCAACCGGGAATGGGATCCCGCCGAGGATGTCATTGCCGTGCATAACGTGCTGCGCGATCAGAACGTCCCGACCGATGCGCTCGATCCGCGTGATGACCTGTCCGCCTACCGCCTGGTATTCGCGCCGCGCCTGTACAGCATGGATCGGCGGATTGGCGAAAACCTGCGCGCGTTTGTGGAGAACGGCGGCACGCTGTGCCTGACGGCTCCCAGCGGGGTGGTCGACGAGTTCAACGTGAATTTCGACACGCCGCGCCCGGGTCCGCTGGCGGACGCTGCCGGGATCCGCGTGAGCGATCTTTCCCCGCTGCACGAGCCGGTACCGCTGCACAGCGCCGCCATTCCCGGGCTGGACGGGGGCGACGCGTCGGTGCTTGCCGACGAGATTCATCCCGTCACGGCGACCGTGCTGGCGACCTATGCGGGCGGCTGGCGCGAGGGACTGCCTGCGATCACGGCTAACCGCTTTGGCAAGGGGCAGGTTGTGTATGTGGGCGCCTCTTTGCGCGGAGACTCGTTGATCGCATTGATCACGCATTTGCGCGGTGAGGCGGGCGCGGCGGGCCTGTGCGAGACGCCGGACGGGCTGCACGTCTACCAGCGCGTGGGGGCAGGGGAGCGGCTGTGGTTTGCGCTCAACTACACTGACGAGCCGCTGGCGTTTACGCTGCCCGGCACGTGGGAAGATATCTTGCATGGCGACACGTGCGCTGGCGAGGTCCAGGTTGCGCCGCTCGATCTGCGCATACTCGCACAGGAAGGGGCGTGATCCGGTGGAGCGCTTCGATGGCTCGGCCTGAGGGGGTGCGGCACTACAATCCGGTTTGGGAGAGTCAAAGCCTGAATTCTTCCGAGTCGATGCCGTGCGGCGGGGGCGATATCGGCCTGAACGTCTGGGCGGAAAACGGCGACATCCTGTTTTACATCGCGCGCAGCGGGACGTTCGACGAAAACAACTCGATGCCCAAGCTGGGGCGGGTTCGCGTCCGGTGTTCCCCGAATGCGTTTGAGGGCGGGACGTTCAGGCAGGAACTGACGCTTGAAACGGGCGGCATCACCCTCAGCGGACAGCATGGCCCCCTGGTTACGGACGTTCGGATCTGGGTGGACGTGTTTTCGCCGGTGATTCATGTCGAGGTGGAAAGCAACCAGGGCATCCGCCTTGAGGTGGGGTACGAAAACTGGCGGTTTGAAGACCGGCTGCTGCAGGAAAACGAAAGTTTCGGCAATTCCTATAAGTGGGCCCCGCCGGAGGGGTTAACGACCAAAAAGGACGAGATTGGCTTTCAGGGGAACGCCGTGCTGTTCTACCATCGAAACTGCGGCGAGACCGTGTTCGACGTGTCGGTGCGGCAGCAAGGCTTGGAGCCGGTCAAGGATCGGTTGTTCGATCCGCTGAAGGATCTGACCTTTGGGGGCACACTGATTGGGGATGATTTTGTCCCGGCGGGCACGGCGGCAGGCGTCTATCTTTCGTCGGCGTACAAAAGCTGGAAGCTCGAGAGCAGGGTTCCGGGCAAAGAGCACGCATTTGCCATCTACCTGCACACCGGGCAGTACCGGGATCAGAGGGATTGGACCGCGGCGCTGGATGCGCTGATTGCAGACTATACCGCGAAAAAAACAACGGTACGCAGCGACACGATCCGGTGGTGGCGGGCCTACTGGGCGCGCAGCTTTATCTGCATCGCTCCCGACGGCAAACACGAAGACCTGCCCCAGTGGCAGGTCGGGCGGAATTACCAGCTTTTCCGGTATATGCTGGGCTGTAATGCGTATGGCCGTTATCCGACCAAGTTCAACGGCGGCCTGTTCACCTACGATCCCCAGTTCGTAAACCCCGAGCGCCCCTTCAACGCGGACTTCAGAAACTGGAGCGGCGGCACCTTCACGGCCCAAAACCAGCGGCTGGTTTATTTCCCCCTGTTCAAATCGGGCGATGGCGATCTGCTGAAACCCCAGCTTGATTTTTACAACCGGATTTTGGGGAACGCCGAGCTGAGGAGCCGGGTGTATTGGGGGCATGGCGGGGCCTGTTTTACCGAACAGATCGAAAACTTCGGGCTGCCCAACTGCAGCGAATATGGCTGGAACCGGCCCGAAGACCACGATCCCGGCCTGATGTACAACGCATGGCTCGAATACCTGTGGGATACGTCGCTCGAATTCTGCCAGATGGCGCTGCTGCTCCACCAGTACACCGGGGCGGATATCTCAGACTATATCCCGCTCATTGAAAGCTGCTTGACCTTCTTCGACGAGCACTACCGCTCTCTGGCGCAGCGGCGCGGCACAAAACTGCTGGACGAAGACGGGCACCTGATCTTGTACCCCGGCTCGGCGGGCGAAACGTACAAGATGGCGTATAACTCGACTTCCACGATTGCCGCGCTGAAAACGGTGGCTGAGGGGCTGCTGGAACTGCCGGATCCCATGTTGAGCGGCGAGCAGCGCGAAAAGTGGGCGAAATTTCTGCGGCGGATCCCGCCTATCAGCTTCCGCGAATGCGGCGGACACACCGCGATCGCCCCGGCAAAACTGTGGGAGCGCGTCAACAACGTCGAGTCGATACAGCTTTATCCGGTGTACCCGTGGCGCATGTATGGCGTCGGCAAGCCGGATCTGGATGTGGCGCTCAACACCTATCACTACGATCCCTATGTTCGACAGTTCGCCGGGCACGCCAGTTGGAAGCAGGACAATATTTTCGCCGCCTGCCTGGGCCTGACGGAAGACGCGGCGCGCCTGTCGATCCTGAAGCTTCAAGATTCGGGGCGGCGTTTCCCGGCGTTCTGGGGGCCCGGTTTTGACTGGGTGCCGGATCATAACTGGGGCGGGTCGGGCATGATCGGACTGCAGGAGATGCTGCTGCAAACCACGGGCGATACCATTCACCTGTTCCCCGCGTGGCCGACGGATTGGGACGTTCACTTCAAGCTGCACGCGCCCCAAAATACGTGGGTGGAAGCCGAACTAGCCGGCGGGAAAGTCACGATCATTGACGTGCAGCCTGAATCGCGCAGAAAAGACATTGACGTGCTGATCGGTGGAAACTAAATGGAACGGCTCAAAGCGACTTACCTCATCGAAACACCGCACAACGTGGAAAAGGCCGCCGCAGTGCTGGCAGGCGAGCAGTCAAGCGGGACGTTCGTGGCAGTGCCGGGCGAAACGGACGAGTTGAAAGCGCGATTCGCGGCGCGCGTGGAACAGATCGAAAGACTGGACGAGGTGCCGGAACCCAGCCTGCCCGGCGAGCGTGTCGGCAACAGCGCCTTTACGCGGGCCAGAGTGACTGTGTCGTGGTCGATCGAAAATTTCGGCTTCAACGTCCCGGCTCTGATGTCAACCATTCAGGGCAATCTGTATGAGCTGCGACAGTTTACCGGGCTGAAGCTGGACGATTTCGAGCTGCCGGAGTCATATGCCGACCACTTCAAGGGGCCTGCCTTCGGGCTGGCAGGAACCAAAAAACTGGCGGGGGTCGAGGCCGGGCGTCCCATGATCGGCACTATCATCAAGCCCAGCGTCGGCCTGACGCCGGAATACACCGCCGATCTGGTCAAAACGCTGGCCGAAACCGGGATCGACTTCGTCAAAGACGATGAGCTGATGACCTCGACCGCCAATTCTCCCTTTGCCGTCCGGGTCGAAAAAATCATGGCGGTCATCAACGACTTCGCCCAGAAGACGGGCAAAAAAGTCATGTATGCCTTCAACATCACCGGCGACCTGGACACGATGAAAGCCAACTATGAGACGGTGCTCAACGCGGGCGGGATGTGCGCGATGGTCAGCATCAACAGCGTGGGGTGGACGGGCGTCAAATCCATCTGCGACTGGGGCGCGCTGTCCATCCACGGGCACCGGAACGGCTGGGGCATGTTGAACCGGCATCCCCTGTTGGGGATCAATTTTCCCGCTTACAGCAAGCTGTGGAGGCTGGCGGGGGTCGATCAACTGCACGTGAACGGCATCAAAAACAAGTTCTGGGAATCCGACGATTCCGTGGTGCGCTCGATCAAAGCCTGTCTGACGCCGTTTTTGAACAATGATGCGATTCTGCCCGTTGTGTCGTCGGGGCAGTGGGGCGGGCAGGCCTTTGAGACGTACGCAAGAACACAGACTACGGAACTGTTGTACATGGCGGGCGGCGGCATCATGGCCCATCCGTCCGGCCCTGAAGGCGGGGTCAGGGCGCTGCGGCAGGCCTGGACGGGAGCCGTGGACGGGTACACGCTCGAAGAAACGGCAGCCATGTATCAGGAATTTGGCGAATCGGTGGAGAAGTTCGGTAAAGGCGGCTAATGGCTGGCGAACAGTCCCTATCACTCGCTTTTTACGGCGACGATTTCACCGGGTCTACGGATGCGTTGGAATTCCTGAGCCGCGCTGGCATCAGGACCGTCCTGTTTCTGGACGATCCGATCCCGGAAAAAATCGAGCGTTTTGGGCGGCTCGATGCGGTCGGCGTCGCGGGCATGACGCGCGCCATGGTCCCGGATGACATGGCCGACACGCTCAGCCGGGCGTTTGCGGTGTTGGGCGAGCTGAAGCCCCGGCACGTCCATTACAAGGTCTGCTCCACGTTCGATTCGTCGCCGGAGATTGGAAACATCGGCACCGCGATCGAAACCGGCGTCCGGATTTTTCAGAACGAGTTTACGCCCGTGCTGGTGGCTGCGCCTCACCTGGGGCGCTACTCGGCGTTTGGCAACCTGTACGCGCGGATGGGAATCGGCAGCCAGGGCGCTATCTACCGGCTGGACCGGCATCCCTCGATGCGGGCGCACCCCATCACGCCCGCATCGGAGAGTGATTTGCGGCTGCACCTCTCGCAGCAGATCCAGGTTCCCATGGGGTTGATCGATCTGGTCGATATTGCGAAACCGTCTAGCGAAATCGCTGCCAAGCTCGATGCGGAAATCGCTGCCGGAAAAAAGATCATCTTTTTCGACGTGATGTACGAAGATCAGATGGCCGCCATTGGGGAAGTCCTGGATCAAAAGGCAGGCCAGAAATCCCCGTTGTTTTCGGTCGGGTCATCCGGCATCGAAAAAGCCCTGGGCGATTATTGGGCACACCAGGGGGCATTCAGCCCCCGCCGCGAGTGGGAGCCTGTCGCGGAATGTTCGCCCATGCTGGTGCTGTCGGGGAGCGTTTCGCCTATCACCGCCGCGCAGATCGAGTGGGCGGTCGCGCATGGGTTTGATGAAATCGAAGTGGCCGCGCAGATTTTAGAGGGCGAGGCCCTGGACGGCTTCGTCGCTGAATATCAAGAGGCCATTGTGTCGAGCCTGCGGAGGGGCCGCAGCGTGATCGTGCATACGTCCAAAGGCCCCGACGACGCGCGAATCGCTCAGACGCGATCGATTTGCGCCGACAGGGGCTGGGATGAGCACACGCTGAGAGCACAAACCGCCCGGATTTTCGGCCAGGTGTTGGGACAAGCCGCGCGAGGCGCACTGGAGCAGGTTCCGGTCGAGCGGCTTGTGATTGCAGGCGGCGACACGTCGAGCTTCGTGGCGCGGCGGCTGGGTATCGAGGCGGTCGAGATGATCGCGCCTCTCTTTTCGGGAGCGCCTTTGTGCCGCGCCTTTGCGCCCGGCTCGCCCGTCGATGGGATCGAAGTCAATCTCAAGGGCGGTCAGGTGGGCGACGACCATTATTTTGGCGTGCTACAGAAAGGAAAGTAGCCACGCCAAGCGCCTTGGAGAACCGGCCAATCCACACCTGAAAGCCAGCAGCGAGCCACGGCCCGATCTGACGCCTGTTACGATCCGGCCTGGGGCGGGCTGATGGTCAAAAAAAGCACCTGTATCCCACCGGTCGTAGACGCCAAAACCACGAGTTCACCATCGTCATTCATGTAGAAATCGATGGGTATATCGTTTGTCCATTGATTGGCCGCTTCCGTTTCTGAGGAAAGGCCAAGCGCACCCCACGAGAAGATGCCAAGCAGTTGACCATCCGCATCAAGATGCAGAATTGCGGGATGGGCAATCGGCAGAAACGATCCCGGGTACACTCCCACCACCATCGTGCCATCTGGTAGAAACCTAAAACCGGACACATTTCCGATCGTGACTTTGTTGAGGGCGATGTTGTCCTTTATCAAATTACCTGCTGTGTCGAAAACGCGTATCCCATTATTTCCAGAATCGAGAAAGTACAGCAGCCCATCTGGCCCGATTTCAAGAGCGCCTCGCCCTTGAGGAATCACATATTCACCCTGACCAACCAGGAATTGATACTGGAATTCGCCCTCGGAAGACCATACTTGAATCCATGTTTCGGTTTCTTCGAGGCCGATGCCCGGGTTATTCTGACTTTGAGTGGTCATCGTATACAGTAGATAGACCTTGCCGTCCGCATCCGCAGCGATCTGACGCAGATCGTCTGGCAGTTCATCAGAACGTATTTCGCCCAGCCGTGTGCCATCAGGCATCAGGTTGAGGAGATAGTCGATGGGGCCGTCAGAATTTTCGGCTTTGCGCACCGGCACCCAGATGCTTCCATCGGGCGCTGGATACAGGGTGCGCACGTCGTAACACTCGTCCTGTTCGGCGGTGCTGATGATGCTGCCTTCCAGAGACACTTCAACGATTTGACCACATGGTCCCCAGCCAAGAATGTGCGAGTCGAACAGCGCCGCGGGATGAATGGACTTGGATAACAGGGTTTCCGAAACATCAATACTGGTGCGGACCGATGCCGTTTCCAGCGCTACTTCATCACCTACCTTCAAAGAGGAACCCATTTCAACCAGGGCGTTTTGTAGATCGGTCATTTGCCCGATCGAACTCGTTGCGAACAACAGGATATATCGTTCAATTCCGCGCTGCTCATCCGGGTATGGAACGACCAAGTTCAGTGCGAATTCGCCAGTTTCCGGATTCTCTGCTTGATAGAGCAGCTCTTCCCGCTGGTCTGCCATGTCAATAGAAGTGGGTTCACTGATGGGCTGTGCCCAGTTGGGCAGCACACAGCCGACGAGTTCATCCGCGGCTGCCCGGCGAGAGTCCGGTAGTTCAAAGGTATCGCACAAAAAATAGATCATGATGTCCGGCAGGATCGCGACATAACTCTCTTCCTGCAGGTTGATGAACGCTGCGCCATTCGATGTCTCTTGCACTGCCCACCCATCAGGATAGTTCACGCTGATAGGTACATCTTGCAGCAGAAAAACGTGGGTGTTTTCTTGCGTATCTTGCGCATGGGAGATGTGCGAATAAAACAGCGGAAGTGTCAACAACAAACTCAACACAACTCTGCGCAGCATGTGTTTTCCCTGGCGTGTGTTCGGTATGTGAAGAGAGACAACAGGTTGATGGAGCCGCATCTAACGTTCTCCGTTGAGGTGATAGATAGAAACGAAAAGCTTTCCGGTTTCGGCGCGCCCGGATTTTCGATCTACGAGCAGGAATGCGCGCAGGAGAAAGAAGTATCGTTTCATAATTCGGGCTTTCAAGCGTGCGATTTTCCTTATTATAGAATAGGTTTCGATCTTGTAGATCGCTGTCGCTACATTATATGTCAATTAAGGGCTGATCGTCGGATAACTCGCGCTAAAATGGAATTAAACATGATGTGACAATTGGAGCGCTGCGTATTCAGCGATCACAAGCGGTCGTGTTATGTGATTCACGATAACACGAAGGAGCAGCAGAGCTTTGCGTTGGATGCTGCAGCTGCATCACCGCGTCTCGCTGCGATTGAGGTTTGCTTATAACCCTGTAGATCGCGGGTTCAATGCGGTCGCATCGGCGGTGACTACGAAAAGCCGGTTGGGGTGGGAGATCTGAAGGAAAAACAGAAGTTCGCTCGTGCGATGCTGCCCGGGAAGAATAGCGATCCCGGTTGGCATCCGGCTGAGTTTTTGTCAGCGTGGGTAAGTCCGCCCGGTCTGGTATTGGCCGCGTCAGCGATGGAAGCCCCTTAAAGGCCGCACGGTCCCTGCCTCGATATCAAGCTCAAACACGCCCGCATCCCCCGCTCACCGGAACATTATTTGTATTGGTGCTCCATCCGAGGCCGAACCCTTCGACCTGGGAAAGATGGGAAGGCTGTCGCGGCCCAGAGCATATTTCTTATGCGAAAAAAGGCTTATACTAAGAGAAAAATGATGCTTTGAAGGTTTAAGCGAGAAATCCTTATTGCCTCCCATCACACCAAGTGATTTCTCCTCTGAGCCGAGAGACCAGGGACCAGACTTCAGGCGCAGCATCGCCGCCGCCACGACCTGCCATCCACAGCCGACCCGGCTGCGGGCCAGTCCAGAGAAGCGAGGCCAAATGAACACACCGGATACAGGAAGGCGTCCCTGGCTTAAGCGCTTCCCTCCTGGCCTGCAAAACGACATCCTGGTTAAAGCGCCTCGCTATGGCAAGGGCCATGCTGGCTTTGATGGAGGCACTCATTCTGCGCGCCGGGCGCGAGGTTATCCCACTTTTGTGAACAAGATCTGCATGTTCGACTGAACGCGCTGCACTGTGCCCAAAACAGGGGGGAAAACGTGGCGACAGAGAATGGTTATATCGTTCAGACGTTCGACCTGACCAAAGACCTGCAAATGGGTCAGGTTACCATTCAGGCGCTGCGCGGAGTGACGCTCAACGTGCAGCGCGGCGAGGTGCTGAGCATCATCGGTCCCTCTGGGAGCGGCAAATCGACACTATTGGGTCTCGTCGGTGGGCTGGACAGTCCCACGGCGGGCCGCATCCTGCTCGATGGGCAGGACATCACCGCGCTTGGCGAGCGCGAACTTACTCGTATTCGCAACGAGAAGATCGGCTTCGTGTTCCAGTTCTTCAACCTGATCCCGACGCTCACCGCCGAAGAGAACGTCGCGCTGCCGATCCTGGTCGCGCGCCACCGCCCGGATCACCCGTCGAGGCGCGCCCGAGATCTGCTCACCCTGCTGGAAGTGGGCGACCGCCTGCATCACCGTCCCAGCCAGCTTTCGGGCGGGCAGCAGCAGCGGGTCGCCATTGCCCGCGCGCTTGCGAATAATCCGCCGCTGCTCATGTGTGACGAGCCAACCGGCAACCTGGACACGGTGTCGGGCGCGCTGGTCATGCAGGCGCTGCATGACGTCAACGAAGAAATGGGCACCACCATCATCATCGTCACGCATGATATGGACGTCGCCTCCCAGGCGCACCGCGTGATCGCCCTGGTGGACGGCCAGATCGCGGACGAGTACGATCCGCGTTCCAGCGCCCAGCGCGCGGGGCTGGAAATTCTGCGCCAGGGACGCCACCTGGACAGCGGGAGCACAAGCTCATGATCGGGCGACTGTGGTTTTATGTCCGGCATTCTCTGAACGACTTGCGTGTCAACCGCCAGCGTTCGTTTTTTGCCATGCTGTGCATCGCTGCCGGTGTGGGAGCGATCGTCAGCCTGCAAACCCTGGGCGTGATGATCAACAAGACTTTGACGGGCAGCTTGCAGGAGAGCAATCGCGGCGACCTGCGTCTGGTGCCCAACGACGATTGGGGCAGCGTGATCATCGAACAAGAAGACTCGATGGAAAGCACGGTCTTCACGGCGGACGGCGTCGAGCGCGTCCGGCGGTGGTTCGACGAACACTATCCCGGCGCGGTGATCACGTATCGCCAGTCGCTCAGCGGGTTGGGGGCGGGGTGGAGCGCCTACGACCTCGATCGGGACACGAGCAAAGCGCTCATCATCGGCTTGATCGTGGACGCGCAGGTGTATCCGGTGTACGGCCAGGTGCGGTCGCTGGACGGCGGCACGCTGGACCAGTTGCTGCAGGGACCGGGCGACATCGTGCTGTCCCAAAACCTGGCCGAACCGTTGGAAGCCGAGATTGGCGACGAGATCCGCATCGCGGGGGCCAGCGGCTCGTTCATCCTGCGCGGCATTGTGCCCACCGATGCCGAAGCGGGATTCCGCAATTCCGCGACAGGCTTTTTGGCCGGGATGTTTGGCTTCTACTATCTGGATCACAGCGCGACGACACAGTTCGCGCAGACGCAGCCGGGCCTGAGCGGCGAGCTTTACGTCCGGCTGGCCGATCCGGATCAGGTGGACGTGGTGCAGCGCCAGTTTCAGCGGGCGTTCTGGGCGGTCAGCGTCGCCAGCACGTCCGATCTCAACGAGCAAAACAGCGCCATCTCCGGGGCATTGGACAATCTGGTGGTGACCATGGGGCTGGTTTCCGTGCTGATCGGGGGCATCGGCATCATCAACACCATGCTGGTGATCGTCAGCCGCCGCACGACGGAAGTTGCCGTGCTCAAGACGCTGGGCCTTCAGCCCGACGAGATCACCATCCTGTTCATGATGGAAGCGCTGATCATGGGCGTGCTCGGCAGTCTGCTCGGTATCGCGCTCGGCTGGGGGCTGGCCCTGGTTACCAAAGGCTTTGCCGAAACGTTCCTGGGGCAGTCGCTGGCATTCGAGGTGGCGTTCAGGCCCGCGTTCAACGGCTTCGTGATCGGCGTGATCATCACGGTCGTGTTCGGATTCCTGCCGACGCTCGCCGCCGGGCAGATCCGGCCCGCGCTCGTGCTGCGTCCCGGCGACACGGTGCTGCCAAAGGCGGGGCGGGTGAGTGCGTTTGTGGCGCTCATCGCGCTCGTCATGGCGCTCAGCCTCGTGGCGCAGGGCCTCATGGGTGATCTTCTGGATGGGATCACCTATCTGCATACCATCACCACAGCGATCGGCGCGGTATGTGGTGCGCTGATCGCGCTTTCGCTCGTGATGACCGACTACCTGTCGATGCGCGGGCGGCGGCGAGGGCGGCATTGGCTGACACATTTCCTGGGCTGGATCGCCATGCTGGCGGTTCTCCCGGCGGGCGGCGCAGTGTTTGGCAACCTCGTGCCCGCGATCCTCCTGGTGACCCTCACCGGCGTATTCGTGACCTACCTGTACATCATCTTCTGGGTGATCGTCTGGGCCGCAGGCGGCGGTACGTTGTCAGAGATTCGCGCCGGGCTGCTGCTGTTCGTGATTCCGCTGTTCTGGCCTCTGATTCCGCTGCTGTTGGTGATCGCGATCCCCGTGTGGCTGCTGGGCCGGTTGATCCAGCGTTTCGCGTTCGTGGACCTCAAGATCGCCATGCGTGGGATGCTGGCGACCAAAGGGCGCGGAGCATCGACCCTGCTGGCGCTGGTGATCGGCATCTTCACCCTGAGCGTGATCACGATGCTGGTGGACAGCATCACGAATGCGTTCGAGGACCTGCTCGAAGAACTCAGCGGCGGTAACGCGATCGTCTTCGCGGCCACCGGCAGCACTGAGATGATCGACACGCTGCGCACGACACTCGACGGGCAAAGCGAGAATTTGAACGGCTACGCGATTGTCGCGGCATACAACGGCAGGCTCATGAGTTACTACGATGCCAGTGCAGGTCGTGAGATCCGCTTGCAGCCGTGGGTGGCCGAGTTCCTTAACCCGATCAGCGGGCGCGACATCAATGCCAATCTGCCTGACGCCAAGTTCGAGGCGGGCCGCAATCTGGACCCCGCGATCGATAACCAACCGGATGCGGAAGGCCGGTGGCCTGTCGTCGTTCAGCAGTATGACCCGGAAACCGGGGGCGGCCCCGGCCCGGAATTTGGTGTGGGTGATGTTATCACAGTGCGACCCGAATCCGGCAGCGAGCCGCTCGCCTTCGAGGTGGTGGGCGTCATCTCGCAGTCGGGCATCTCGATGGAAGGCGCACAGATCTATGCGCCGCTGGCCGCCTTCGGGGGCTACCAGCCGAACGAGGTGACCGCCGTGCTGGACATCCGCGAATCCGAACTGCGTTCGGTGCGACGCGCGCTGGCCGAGGTTCCCGGCGTGTTTATGATCGAGACGCGCTTCGTGAACGATCTGGTGAACCGCATCGTCGACCAGTTCACGTCGTTCCCGATCCTGGTCGCGGCGCTGTCGCTGTTCGTGGGCGGCTTCGTGATCGCCAACTCGGTCGCACTGTCTACGATGGAGCGCCGCCGCGAAATCGCCGTGATGAAGGCCGTGGGATGGCAGCGCGAGCGCGTGCTGGGCATGCTGCTGCTGGAACACGGGCTGTTGGGCTTCATCGGAGGGCTGATCGGCGTGGGGATCAGTTTTGTGATCCTGCTGCTGGTGCTTTACCAGATGTTCCGGGGTGACCTGGGGAACAAGATTCCCTATGGCATCGCGTTCGCCCTGATGGGGCTGTGCATTCTCATTTCCCTGGTAGCCGCCATTGCTTCGGTCTGGACCGCTTCGGGCGAAAAGCCGCTCAATACGCTGCGGTACGAATAACGACCGGCGCGGTACGACGCCGGGGGTGCAGCTCCGGCCATAACGCAAGGGCGCGAGGGTGGTCAGCCAGGGCTAACCAGGGCAGGGCGCGGTCGCTGGCCGCTGCCACGCGGCGCTATGTCGCGCGGCAGGTGCTCTGGCGTACGATCAGTTTGGGCGTCAGGACGCGTTGGTAGCGCGGTGTTTTGGGCTGCTCGATCAACGCCACCAAATATTCGACCACCAGTTCACCCATGGTGTGGAAGTCCTGGAACACGGTCGTCAACGGCGGCGCATAGAACGGCGTGTGCTCCACGTTGTCGAAACCGACAATGGAGATGTCCTTGGGAACCGCAAGCCCGCGCTCGCGGAGTGCGTGCAGAGCGCCCATCGCCATTTCGTCATTGCCAATGAACACCCCGGTAAACGGCTCGCCGTGGTCGAGCAAACGCATCATCGCATCGTAACCGCTGGCAACGCGGAACGTCCCCGTTTCTGAGGGGCCGGGCTGCAGGCTGTGGTTTCTTAACGTCGCCAGCCAGCCTTCGTGGCGCAGATTCGCGTCGAGCACGTCGTGCGGCCCGCGAATCTCAGCGATGCGGGTATGTCCCAGCTCGATCAGGTGCTCGACGGCCAGTTGTGCCCCAAACCGCTGATCGCACACGACGGACGGCACGCGCGCGCCGACGGCAGTCGCAACCTGCACGAACGGGATGCCGTGGCACATCTCGGTCAGGACTTCATCGCTGACATTCAGCTCCGGCATGGACGGAATCAAGATCAGCCCGTCAACCGACCGCGCCGCCGCATTATCGAGCGCTGGCGCAAAATCGGCAGCCGTCACTGCCGAGAACATGACGTGATAGCCCCGCTGCCGCGCCGCCGCGCTCACGACCTCTTTGAACGGGCCGCTGTAATAAATGTCCATGGTGATCACTTCCAGCAGATTCGAGCGCTGGGAAGCAAGGGTTTGCGCGGCGCGGTTAGGGGAATACCCGAGATCGGCCATCACGTGCAGGATTTGTTCGCGCGTCGCGTCCGAAACACCGGGACGGTTGTTGACCACACGCGAAACACTCTGGGCGGAAACGCCAGCGACACGCGCAACATCACGAACGGTAGGGCGTCTGGTTGGTTGGGGCATAAGTCGTCGCTCGAATACTTACGGACGAAACTCCACAATGATAGTATACGTTATCGGTAACTGAAAAGACAATCTCGCCACGGCCTGCTGTTGGAGTGAATCCGCCGATGGCAGGTTTTTGTTTCGCTCAAAACTATGATTGACTCAGTTATGCTTCGATCGTATCATACAGTTACCGGTAACGTTATGGATGGCCGATCTGGCGGAAATGCGAGGCTGCGTGGCGCTGTGTGAGCACCGGACAGCGTGTGCCGGACAGCCTGCAAGATCAGCCGGAGCGGAGCGCCATCAAAAAACCGGGTAGTACGGCATGTTGAATATATATTCTAAGGAGTGCACGATGTCTAAGAAGTTTCGTTTTTTGGGCAGTATTCTGATCCTCGCAGCTCTTCTTTCAGGTGCTCTCGCATCTTCCTTCGCACAAGACGAAACTGAAATCGTTTGGTGGCAGCTTCAGCACAACGATCTTCAGGCAGAGGCGTTTGCGCAGATCATCGCTGATTTTGAAGCCGCAAATCCCGGCGTGAAGATCACGATGGAAACCCGCGACATCGATCCGCAAAAAGAAGCGCTGCGCGTGGCGGCTGGCACCGATGCCTTCCCTGATATCTACTTCATGTGGTCAGGGCTTGGGCTGGGTGGCGAATTCGTTGACGCCGGAATGAGCGCGCCGCTGGACGATTATTATGCGAGCTATGGTTGGGACGAACTTCTGTCGCCGCCGGCTGTTGCCGCCGCGCAGCAATATGGCGACCACTATCATGGCGTGATGTCCGAAATTCACGGACAGGTCGTCTATTATCGCAAGGACCTTTTCGAAGCCGCCGATATCACCGAAGAACCCACGACCTACGAAGAATTGATCGCTGCGAACGAGAAGCTGGTTGCGATTGGCGTCGCTCCCATTCAGTTCGGCGGCACAGTCAACTGGCACCTGATGCGTCTGCTCGACAACCTGCTCGAAACCACCTGCGGCGTAGAAACGCACGACGCGCTGAAGGCCCTGAAAGTCAGTTGGGCAGAAACCCCCTGCGTCACGGACGCCTTCAATGAACTGGCGCTGTGGTCCGATAAATACATCGTGGAAGGCTTCGAGGGCCTCGATAACTCCGAATCCACCCAGTTGATGTATGCGGGCATCGCGGCCATGGCCCTGGAAGGCGACTGGATGAATGCGGCGTTGATCGCCGATGGTCAAGATCTGGATAACTACGGCATCTTCCTCTTCCCGACCGGAACGGGCCGCCTCTATTCCTTTGCGCAGGGCAACTACATTGGCGCGAACAGCGAGAACAAAGACGTTGCCGCTGCGTTCCTCGATTATTTCTCCTCGACCGACGTGCAGCAGCAGTATCTGGGCGTGTTTGGCTCCATCTCGGTCAATCAGGAAGTGGTCACCCCGGAAGACGCGCCTGACCTCGACAAAGAATGGTCGACCATCTTCGCCGACGCGACCGGATCTTTCCAGAACGCTGACCAGGCTTTCCCGCTCGAAATCACGACCGAATACTGGCGCATTATGAACCTCGTATCGATCGGCGATCTTGATCCGAACAACGCCGGGGCAGAGTTCCAGAAATTCATCGACAACCTCTAGGAAGCGTCGCCAGGGTGTCGCCGTGGGTTCCGCATGAGTTTCTGGCGACATCTCAATAATAAAAATCCGGGCTGGGGTTTCGACCTCAGCCCGGGTGTTTGGAGTCGAAAAATGACCGAATCGCGTACCAGGATGTTACAAGGCGCACGGCACACGAATAAACGCTTTGGGCCGTCCTCTTACACAAGGCTGGCCGAAGCCCTCCCGTTTTTGCTGCCCGCCCTCATCATCTTCGGCACTTTCACACTGTACCCGCTGGTGGACACTATCCGGCTGAGTTTTATGGAGTGGAATGGGTTCTCGGGCAGCCCTGTCACCTTCGTCGGCTTTGACAATTACGACTACGTCTTTACCAAGGATCCCGTGTTCTGGACAGCCGCCAAGAACAGCATCATCTGGGTGATGCTTTCGCTGCTGATCCCGACGACAGGCGGGCTGCTGCTGGCGCTTCTGCTCAACCAACCGGTCCCCGGCAGAAACATCTTCAGGACGATCTACTATCTTCCCGCCGTGCTCGCGCCGATTGCCGTCGCTACGATGTGGCGGTGGATGTACAACCCCTATTTCGGCGTGGTCAACTATCTTCTGAAGACCCTGGGCCTGGAAAGCCTGAAACAGCCGTGGTTAAGTGACCCCGATATTGCGATCTTTTCCGTGTTCGCAGCCTCGGCATGGGTCGTCACCGGCTTGAACATGGTGCTGTTCCTGGCCGGGCTGCAGAACGTTCCGCCAGAGCTGAAAGAGGCGGCAAGGGTCGATGGGGCGGGGCAGCTCAACGTGTTTCGCCACGTGACCATTCCCAGCCTGAGACCCACGCTCATTATCGTTATCGCGTTTACGATCATCAATTCGCTTAAGGTCTTCGACCTCATCGTCGGTATGACCAACGGTGCGCCCGCGCAATCCACGCAGGTATTGGCCTTGTGGTCGTATACGCAATCATTTGGCAACCACGCTTTCGGCATTGGCAATGCCATCGGGACGGTGCTGCTCGGGCTGACCCTGATCATCGTTATCCCCTATCTGGTGTGGTCACTCAGGGAGACGGGTGAATAATGGCAACGACGACGATGAGGCTCAGAAAAAAAGCGCCCGCATTCCTGACGGCCAGTTTTTGGACGAGCGCCCGGCTGGTGATTGCGCTGATCTGGGCGGTGCCGTTCATCTTCATGATTTTCACCTCGCTGAAGTACCAGCCCGATATTTTCAGCACGCCCGCCTTCGCGCCACCGCCCAAATTCGCCTGGGAAAATTATACGGACGCGATCGAGCGCGGCGATCTGACGACCAGTATCACCAACAGCCTGGTTATTGCCGTATTCAAAGTGCCGCTTGGTCTGTTGATTTCGTCAATGGCGGCCTTTGCCATCGCCAGACTCCGCGTGCCGTACGCCAAGCTCATTCTGGGCCTGTTCGTGCTGGGCACCATGGTGCCGATTCAGGTTGCGCTTGCGCCGCTGTTTCGGATTATTCTCAGCCTGGGGCTGCTGAATACCAGGGTGGGGGTGATTCTGCCCTACATTGCGTTTGGTATTCCGTATCAGGTGTTCATGCTGTACGGATTCTTCGTCGCCATTCCGCGCGATCTTGATGAGGCTGCCCGAATTGACGGCGCATCGAATCTGCAAATCTTCCTGCGGATCGTGCTGCCTCTGGCAAAGCCCGCCCTGGCCGCGCTCTTCGTACTGGACTTTGTGGCGACATGGAACGAGTTTGCCATCGCGCTGGTCATTTTACAGCGCCAGTCTACCTGGACGGTGCCGCTGGCACTGCAGAGCTTCAACACTCAATATACCAGCATGTATGGCCCGCTGAATGCCGCGATCATTATCACGATCTTACCCGTGCTGGCAGTCTACTTGTTGTTCCAGCGATACTTTGTCGAAGGAATTTTCACCGGTGCGATCAAAGGCTGAGGCGGATTTTGGCCACGTGGCGCAGGCGATCCATGCACGCGCACCCCTGGCAGGAACACGAAGTAACGTTGCATATGGACGATCATCATAACAAGGAAAGAGAAGACCGTGGCCTTCCCAACCACCGTTGAACAATGGGGCATCTTTGAGCTTGAACTTAACGGCCCGCATCATGGCAATCCGTTTCTCAGTGTGAGTTTTGGGGCGGAATTCCGGCAGGGCGACCGTCGCATTTCGGTCAACGGATTTTACGACGGCGATGGCTGCTACCGGGTGCGGTTTATGCCGGATGCAGCCGGTGAATGGCAGTATACGACGTACAGCAGCGCCCCTGAGCTGGCGGACTATAGCGGGACATTCACCAGCACTACCCCCGGCGAGCGCAATCACGGCGTCGTGCGCGTGCGCGATACATACCATTTTGCGTACGACGACGGTACACCCTACTACCCCTTCGGCACGACCTGTTATGCCTGGACACATCAGGGAGAGGCGCTGGAGCAGCAAACGCTGGAATCGCTGCGGCAGGCATCGTTCAACAAAGTGCGCATGTGCGTGTTTCCGAAGCACTATCCCTACAACGAAAACGAGCCTGTTTATTACCCGTTCGAGCGCGATGCGGCAGGCGAGCACGATTTTACGCGCTTCAGCCCGGCCTTCTTTCGCCATCTGGAACAGCGCATCAGCGATCTGCTTGAGCTGGGCATCGAAGCGGACGTCATCATCTTCCACCCCTACGATCGCTGGGGCTATGCCGGTATGGACGAGGAAAGTGATTACCGCTACCTGCGCTATCTGATCGCGCGGCTGGCCGCTTACCGCAATGTCTGGTGGTCGCTGGCGAACGAATACGATTTTCTGCTGCAAAAGAAGCCCATCGAGCGCTGGGACCGCTTCTTCGAGATCTTGCGCACCGAAGATCCGGTTCAGCATCTGCGCTCGATTCACAACGGCGACATCAATATGAATTACGACCACACCAAGCCGGGTGTGACACACGTCAGCATCCAGAACTGGGACGCGAAGCGTGTGCGTGAATGGCGCGCCACTTATACCAAGCCGGTGATCAATGACGAGCTGGAATACGAGGGCAACATCCCGTTTCCGTGGGGCAACATCACCGCCCAGGAAGTTGTGCACCGCTTCTGGATCATGGTTTCGAACGGCGGTTATGCGGGGCACGGCGAAACCTACGAACACCCCGAGGATCTGCTGTGGTGGGCCAAAGGTGGCACGCTGCGCGGGGAAAGCTGGCAGCGGATTGCGTTCCTACGCCAAATCGTCGAAGAAGCTCCGGCGGGCGGCCTCAACCCGATCCAGAATGGGTGGATCTGGACGCGTGTCTCCGGCGGCATGAACGGCGACTACCGCCTGATCTACCTGGGCGAGCACCAGCCTTTGGTGTGGGAATACGGGCTGCCGGAAGGAACCGATTTTGCAGTGGATATCATCGACACCTGGAATATGACCATCACGCCCAGCACGCTTCGCCCCACACGGCCTTATCCGAATATGGGCCCGTTTCCTATGAAACGCCCAACGCATGAAGTCGTACTGCCCGGCAAGCCCTATCTGGCGATTCGCATCCGGCCATCAGGTGGTACACCCGCTTAGAGGGATAGTGCGACTCTGCCCGAGACCCTGACGAATGCGCGCAGCGAGATAAGCTGCGCGTTTTTGCTGCGGGGTCAAAAACCGGTCCAAAGGGAAATGGGAGGTGGAGGAAAGTTTGAGCCGTCTGGCTGCTCTTTCGCCCGCTGTGCTTGTTGAGCTGGCTGGGATGAACGGTACACTCTGGCTAAACGACAGTGGATGCGCGCGCTGCCCGCTCGGGGAGAATTCGATTATTCAGCCACGATGCGCCCCTGCTGGCACCAGAATTCGAAACGACGTGTCGCCGTTGATGCCCAACCACAACACGACATCGACGAGCCCGGTTAACACTGGCGCTTCGAGCAGGGGCGGAGAAGCGGATAATTCATCCGCTGCCTGATCCGGCAGCCTTCGCAGCAAGTCGATGCGTCGCCCGGCTCAAGCCGTGACAAATCCCTCCGATTTCCAGACCTGCGCGTCTTTCCCCACCAGATAACCTTCGCTGCCAGGGAAGCGCTTCAGAGTCGCCAGCCCCTCGTCTGGCCCCAGGACCATCATTGCGGTTGCCAGCGCATCCGCCAGGACGCAGCGATCCGCGATCACGGTCGCACTGGCGAGCGTTGGCGCGGAAAGCCCTGTTCTGGGATCGAGGATATGGTGCAGCGAAAAATCGGAGGTGTAGGGCTGCATATAATCCCCGGACGTCGCCACGGCTTTGTTCACGATCTCGATCGCGCCGAGAGAAGGCGCGCCATCCGCGCGCGGCGCCTCGATGCCGATCCGCCACGGACGAGCCTGCTTCTCCCCCGCGCCGACGAGATCGCCGCCCGCCTCGACCAGCACGTCCGTAAACCCGTGTGCACGCAGCACCTGCACGCCCTCATCCACGATGTAGCCCTTGGCGATGCCGTCCAGTGTGATCGCCATGCCGGGCCGCTCGAACACGACGCGGCTGCCGTCGAGCGTCAGCCCGGCACAGCCCACGCACGCCCGCGCCGCCTCGACGGTTTCGGCATCCGGCAGCGGACCACCGCCTGCCAGCGCCGCCTGATACAGATCCGTCAGCGGCTTGATCGTCACATCGAATGCGCCGCCCGTCCGCGCCGCGATTTGCTGCGCATCGGTCAGGACGCGTGTCAGGTGTTCGCTCGCCCCGTCCAGCGATCCCGTGCGATTCAACCGCGAAAGCTGGCTGTCCGCGCGGTAGTGGCTCAAGATCGCCTCAAGCGCCTGCATGTGATCCAGGCTCGCGCTGACTGCGGCCCGCCCAGCCCGCGCATCCCGAGTAATCAGCGTCAGGTTGATCAGCGTGCCCATTAGCAGACGCGTTTCGGAGACCGCTTCTGCCGAATCGGGCCGGTCCCAGCCCAGCTTGTACGCGGTCGCGCCGCCGATGCCTGCCGCCGCCACAATCCGCAGGAACGCCCGGCGGCTAAATGTGCGTTTCGGAGTCATATGCGCCATGCTTACGCATCTCCCGCCATGTCGCTGTGATTGTAGTAGGTCGGGACGGGGCGCGGCGTCGCCGTAATCGTTGGCACATACGCGGCGTTACCCTCTCCCGCATCCGTATCCAGCGTATCCGCCACGTTCATCGCCATCTGTACGATCAGCAGACTCATCGTGACCACGGCAAAGGCCACGATCAGCAGCTCGATCAGGCGGTCCTTTTTCGTGGGTTGATCTTTTCCCATAGCTCTTTCACCCATTGACGAATAACGCGAATGAGTTCCACCACCGAATCGATCGGGCACAGGTAGTGGCACCACGGACGCTTGACGAACAGCGCGATCACGAGCACCAGCCCCAGCACCACGAATTGCAGCGTACTGCCTACGAAGCTGAACAACGTCCCGAAGATTTCGAAGCTCGCCAGCCCCGGATTGCGGTAGAAAACGCCCAGCAGGATCGCGGCCAGCGCCAGCAGCCGCTTGGCCCAGGTCAGCCAATCGCGGTGACGGCGCAGCGGGTACACCTTCGCGCCGCCGATGAAGCCCAGGCATTCCTGCGCCGCGCCAAACGGGCAAAACCATTCGCAGTACGGGTTCTTATTATCGACCGTGAACACGAACCCGCCAAGCAGCAGATACCAGTACAGGTTTGTCTGCCACTGCGGCCAATAGCCTAAAATGAGCTTGGCGAAGTAGGCCAGCGTCAGCGGGGCGTTGTAGAGGAAGCCCAGCACAATCATGCCCACCAGCATCGATCCCCACCGCGCCTGTTTTTTGTACTTAAATTTACGCTGGTGGCCGAAGAATCCGACGGCGAACAGCGCCAGGACCGTGATCTCAGGCACGCCAAACGTGATCGATGGCGAGTTCTGCGCCGGGACTTCCAGCCCCAGGTGCGTCGCCGCCAGACGACTGCCGTCCAGTGCGGCCTCGGCCAGCCCGCGCGACGTGTACGTTGCGCCGGTCACACCATCCACGTCCTCGCCCAGCTCGAACGGTGCCCGGTACGATTTGCCGGACAGCTGATCGATGAAACCGGCATCCTCGACGCGCTTGAACCACGCGGGCGTCTCTTTGCTGCTGACCACGCTCAGCCCGGTGATCTGTCCTTCCAGGTCCACCGCGACGGCCAGCTCGACCGGTCCGCCATATCCGTTCGCCGTGCCGATCGCCACGTAGCCCAGCCGCTCCGATTCACCGGCTCCGGCCCAGGCCGCGTAAACGCCGTTCTCCACGCGCGTAAAGTGATCCGCAGCGGGCAGCGCCTCCCGCACCGAGCCCATCAAGTCCCGTTCGGCCCGCGCCGCGCCGATCACCCATACGACCGCGATCAGGCTCAATGTCACCAGCGCCAGAATCCGCTCAATCTTGCGCTTATTCGGGCGCGGCTTCGTCCCATTCCCAGATGACGCCATGCTCACCTATCCCAGCACCTTGAGTTCGTCCAGCAGCGCCTGGGCGCGCGCTTTGCCCGGCTCGTCCTGGCTGCGTCCATAAACGTCGATGGCCCGCGTACAGCATCCCTCGGCCAGATCGACCTCGTTCAGATCCAGGTACGTCAGCGCCAGCATACACAACTGCTCGCCTTCCAGCCCGGCCAAATCGGACCGCCGCGCCAGATCCAGCGCCTTGTTGTGATAGCGCAGCGCATCGGCAGACTTTCCTTGTTCGGCATAGACGACGCCGATGCGCCCCACCAGATACGCTTCGTCTTTGGCCCGCTGAAGCTGGCGAGCGGCGTTTAGCGCCTGCCGGTACGCGTCCAATGCCGCGTCGAACTGCCCGGCTACCCGGTACGACTCGCCCAGGCTGATCAGCAGATCCAGCGTTTTGTCCGCGTCGGGAATCGACCGGGCCAGGGCCACGGCATCCTTCAATGTGTCGTGCGCCAATGCCGCGTTCTCCAGCCGGAAAGCAGCCAGCGCCCGCGCTTCCAACAGCGCAAAAGCCGCCTTATGGTCGCCCTGCTGCCGGGCCAGCGTGATACCGCGCTCGCTGTGCTCGATGACACGCTCCGCGTCACCGAAGCTGGCGTAACACTCGACCAATCCGCGCAGCGCGATCAATTCGATCCCCGGCAGATCCCGCTCGCCCTTGAGGGACAGCGCCTGTTTGAACGGCTCCATCGCCTCGGCATACCGGTCCTGCCACTTGAGGACCGTGCCCAGGTTGACCAGATGCTCCGCTTCCGCCGGGACGTCGCCTAATTCATGCGCGAGCGCGCCCGCCCGCTGAATGTACGCCGCGGCGTCGTCCAGCGCTGCCGACGCGGTGCTGGCGTTCCCCATGACGGCGGCAACGCTCATCTGACGCCGCCGATCGCCCAGATCCTCGGCGAGCCGCCGCGCGTGGCTGAGCTTTTGCAGCGCGATCACCGGCTCGCCGGACTGCACCAGAATCTGCGCCTCGGTGAGCAGCGCATCGCACTTGATGCCCGTATCCTTCAGCTCGTCCGCGAGTCGCGTGATCCGGGTCACCGCCTCGTACGCCGTGTGATAGCGCTTGATATCCTGATAGGCCATCGCCTGCGCGCTCAGGACCTGCACCTGCACCGTCCGGTCGTCCAGGTCTGCGGCCAGCGCCAGCGCTTCGTCGAATACCGTTATTCCCGCCTCGTAGTCTTCCGTTTCGAACTGCGCCAGGGCCAGATTCGTCAGCGCGAGGACGATCGCATGCCGGTCATCGTTCTGGCGCGCAGCCTGAACCCGCTCCTGCCACACGCGCAGGCGGGCCTGTACCATCTCCTGTTGCTCTGTGCTCATTGTCATCTCTGTTGGCAGCATAGCGCGCAGCAGGGCACGGGGAACGAGCCGGTCAGTCCCTCCCCGTGCCGCTGCGTCAATCGAGCCGGAATTAAGCTTCCGACTTCTTTACGGACTTTGATCCAACACCCATCAGACGCCACAGGCCGACGCCCAAAATCAGGCAAATGACCAGCCCAAACAGCATGATCTTCAGCCCGGCGCTGGCTTCGTTTTCGCCCGCCAGCGTGCCGTAGGTGTACAGGCTCATGCAAACCATGCCGTACCAGATCAGCGCCAACAGGCCCTTCCACCACGTCAGCACCCAGCCACGATCCTCAGCGAAGGCCTTGAACGCAAAGCCGATCAGCACGAGGATCACGCCCATCAACATCCAGAAGACGTCACCACCAAAAAACATAGCTTTAGCCTCTTTCGTGCGGATTGTTAATGTCGATATTCAGGTAGCGGCTGGAATGCAGCCAGCTCGGTTCCTCGCGGAAGCTGGCGAAGGTGCCATCCGGCTGGCGGCGATAGTCGATCGCCTCCGGGTAATCGAAGAAGGTCTTCTGCATGAACAGCAGGCTGCTGCTAACCAGCCCGGTGGGGTCGCGGGGTTCAACCGTGCGCGCGAGATCGTGCAGCCAGTTGTCCTTGCGGCTGAAGGGGCAGGTCGCCACACATAGGCGGCAGCCCATCGGGCCAAGCGACTCGCGCCAGAAGTTGTAGCACGCGCCGTTGTTGATGTACCAGTGCTCGTAGCCGCGCAGCACCATGCCGTCGTAATCATCCGCCATGGAGATCGCGCCGGACGGGCAGGATTCTGCGCAGAGCTTGCACTTCTTGCAGAATTCTTCCACGCCGAAGTGAATAGGCCGGTCGATCGCCATCGGCAGGTTGGTGGTCACGATCGCCATACGGCAGTTGCCGCCCAGTTCCGGCGTGATGCAGTACCCGGTGCGGCCCACTTCGCCCAGGCCCGCTTCGATCGCGTGCGGGGGTACGAGCAGGTCATAGTTGGCGAAGGGCGAGTGCGTCCGCGCCGGATAGCCCAGGTACTTGAGGCAGTTTTCGAGGCGCAGCGCCGCCGTCGAGGAACGGTCATAGCCTTCGTAGCTGGTCGAGCCTTGCGGGCTGGACATGACCGTGTCCCATTCCATCGGCACGCCCACCACGATCGCGTATTCCCAGTGCGCGGGCATCTCCGAAAAATCGTAATCTTCGGGGCAACCGCGCCACCCTTCCGTATAGATCCAGTCGGGATTGGTCTTGGTAATGGCGACCAGCGTTGCGCCGTAGCGGTGCGCGATCTCTTTGATGAACTCGGCGGCCAGCTCCGGCGATTTGAACGGCACGGAATCGCCGATCATGTCGCTGGCTTCCGGCTCGGCCTTATAGACGCCCGGCTTCTGGAAGTCCGAAATTTCGGGCGGCGCGGCGGGTTTGGGCAGGAAGACGCGGTGCGTCTCGAACCCGGCGGAATAGGCTTCGGCCAGCAGGTAGTAGTTACCGTACTTCTGCCGGTCTTCCATGTTCGTGGGGATGGTCTGGCTGACCGTCTTATAGTCCCACGCCACGCGCTCTGGGAACTCTTCGTAAAAATCGACCAGCTTTTGCGGCAGTTCCAGCTCGCCCACGGGATCGTCCGGCGTCCAGTCGGGATGCGCGTCGTACGCGGCCTGGAAGGTCGCAATACGCCCGAACACGTAGTCCGTGGTCAGGCTGGGGCGGCGTACTTCGCTTACCGCCGCATGGGCCGGGCCATCGAACTCGAACGGCGCACGATCGAAGAATTGAGTAGCGGGGTTGAACGACTCCCAGCCGGTGTACGACTCGGAGCTTGACCCCGCATTAACACCCGCCGCAACCAGGCCGCCAGCTTGCGCGGCGACGCCTGCAAGCCCGGCAACTTTCAAAAAGCTGCGGCGAGAAAGGCCAAAAGATGTTTTTTGTTCTGCACTCATCAATTATGCCTCCGCGCAAAAACGAATTGATCTCATCAACAAAGATGAGGCCTTGCCCTGTTTGATGTTTCGTCGTGCCGGGGGCCGCCGGGTACAAAAAAAGCGCGCCGGTCACTGTATCGTGACGGCGCGCTTTAACGCGAGCGCAAACCTTAAAGATAGGGTTCCTGGCTTCCCAAACAATATTGGGTTTCAGTTGCGCGACAGCGCCGGATTTACACCGGCTTCCCCCATAAAGTTGATAGGGCCATTATAGGAACTCCGACTCATGGCGGCATTGGCCCAAAGTTCAATCTTGTATTGGACTAAAGTCCAATCCCTAATTCCGCCAACTGTGGATAATCACTGGTTAGAAACATCTGCCCTATAAGGGCTATAATCCCGCTCTTATCGAACGTCAATAGATTAAATTACAGCCATAAGCCATGACATCCCTGCACAAATCCAACCGCATTTTCACCGAACCGCTCATCAAGCGCCTGTCCGTCCAGTTCCTGATTCTGGGCATTCTTCCCATCGTGGTGCTGACGATTCTCCCGACGGTCTACCTGCTGACGCATGGCATCGCACCGCTCAGCGAAACGCTCCTGGTGATGGGGCTGGCCCAGGGACTCGTGTTCCTGCTGGTCGTGTTCACCGGCGCGCTGATTACGTTTCAGCGGCTCGCCATTCCCGTTCAGGAACTGATCAAGGGCGCTGAGGCTATCGCCGGGGGCAACCTGAGCTACCGCGTCCCCATGCGCCGGACCGACCGCGAGATGATCCGGCTCATGGAGCGGTTCAACGCGATGGCGGACGCGGTCGAAACCATGCGGAACGACATCGAACAGCAGCGGCAGGCGCTTCAGTCCGCGCTGACCGAACGCGAGCGCGAGTTCGAGGTCATCCTGAACGTTGCCCACCAGATCAACCGCCAATCGAACGTCACCCATTCGACCCAGCGCGCGCTGGCTATCGCGCAGGCGAACCTGGGGACCGATTTTATTTCCCTGCTGCTGCTCGATGACCAGAAGCAGATCTCATCGGTGGTATCCACCTGCATCGACTGCGAATCGCTCACCACGTGCCAGGAGCACTGCGAGGTGCGCAAACTGCTTCACCGGGCCTTACACCGGATGCAGCCCACGTTGCTCCGCCAGGTGACCGAAACGCAGAACTGCGTCCGCGTCTGGGATACGCATACCCTCGAACCGGGAATGGACGCTTCCGTGATCGAAGCGCTGGACGATCTCAACGTCCACAAGATGCACATCCGGCCCCTGATCGCCCAGGACCGTGTGCTCGGCATCCTGGTCATGATGCGGCACATGGTGCAGCAGATTCCAACGCGCAACTCGACGCTGATGGAAACGCTGGCCGAGATCGTCACGATCATCCTCGAAAACCGCCAGCTTCAGAACAAAGCGCGCAAGCTGACGATTATGGAAGAGCGTCACCGGCTGGCGAGTGAGCTTCACGATTCCGTGACGCAGTCGCTGTTCACGCTGAGCCTGACGGCGCGCGGGCTGAAATCGGCATTGGGTACGGCGGGCGCGCTGTCTACAGAGAACCAGCAGGCGCTGGACGTCCTGGTCGAGCAGACCAAGATCGTGCAGGCGGAGATGCGCACGCTGATCAACGAGCTGCGCCCCATCGACCTGGAAGCGGGCAGCTTCGAGGACGCGCTGCGCCAGCACATCCAAAGCCTGCGCTGCTCGACCAACACCGAAGTTCAATTCACGACACACGGCAGCCTCGATACGCTGCCCAAGCCCATTCAGCGCAACCTCAACCGCATCGTGCAGGAAGCGCTCAGCAACATCGCGCGCCACGCCAACGCAAAACATGCCGCCCTCGATCTGGTGATCAGCGACGATCTGGTGACGCTCACCATCCGAGACGATGGCAGCGGCTTCGATCCACGCGCTACCTCGCTTCAGCAGTCCACCTCGCTGGGCCTGATCAGCATGCGCGAGCGGGCCGAACTGCTCGGCGGCACGCTGCTGGTGCGTTCGCAGCCCGGCATCGAGACCCTCATCACCGCGCGCATCCCGATCTGTCAGCATGTGGAGGAAAACGTCAGTGCTTGAGTCGCGCGTTCGTGTCGTTCTGGTCGATGATCACCAGATGGTTCGCCAGGGGCTGATCTTTTTCCTCTCCACGCAGCCCGGAATCGAAGTAGCCGGGCAGGCTGCGTCGGGGGAAGAAGCGCTGGCGCTCGTTGAGGAACTGCGCCCCGATGTCGTGCTGATGGACATCGTGCTGCCGGGGCTTGGCGGCATTGAGGCGCTGCGCCAGATCACCGAAACGTACCCCGGCATCAACGTGATCGTCTTGAGCAGTTTCATCGATGACACGAAGCTCAAGCAGGCGATTCAGGCGGGCGCAGCAGGCTACTTGATGAAGGATGTCGATCCCGAAGAGCTTGCGGAAGCGATCCACGCGACCCAGCGCGGCGAGATGTACCTGCACCCGAAAGCGGCGCGGCGGCTGGCCGAGATGATGCGTCCCGGTCCGGACGAACAACAAGAGCCGTCCCCGGAAGTGCTCACCGAGCGCGAGCTTCAGGTGTTGGAGCTGGTCACGCGCGGCCTCAGCAACCAGGAAATCGCGACGGAGTTAAACATCACGCTCAAAACGGTGAAGGCGCACGTCAGCAGCATCCTGCAAAAGTTGGGGCTGGAAAACCGCGTCCAGGCGACGCTCTATGCGCTCCGGCACCAAATCGTCGAGCTTGACTGAGTGGTACGGCTGCGTGTTTTGGGTCGGGCAGTCGGCGTAGCGGTGCGCGATGAAAGTCATCGTGAAGCCTAAGAAAACCACCTGATTTTCCTCGATGATGCATCATGCTCGACGTGAACTAAGCAAACCCTGGCTTCGTGATAGTATGCTGCCTTGGGGCGTATCATGCGCGGATGAGCGACAACTCAATCGGTCGATGCTGCTGCTATTCCTCCTTTAACTGGCAGTGAAGAATTATGGTTCCTATAATTGGGCTATGTCTGTACCAATTCTGGGCACCAAATTATACGTTCCTCCGCCTCGTGCTGACGCCGTTTTGCGCGCGCATCTCATCGAACGGCTGAACGAGAACCTGTGCCACGGCCCTGGTTTTGAGCACAAACTGACGCTTGTTTCCGCGCCGACCGGCTTTGGCAAAACGACTCTGGTCAGTGAATGGATTGCCGGATGCGAGCGGCCTGCCGCCTGGCTGTCGTTGGATAAAGAGGACAGCGATCCCACACGTTTTCTGACGTACCTGATCGCAGCCCTACAGACAAGGGCGCCACAAGTCGGTGAGGCAGTATTGGGCGCGCTTCAATCCCCCCAGCCGCCGCCGCCCGACGTGATTCTGACACCCCTGCTCAACGATATGGCTACCGTGCCAGATAGTCTCGTGCTGGTTCTGGATGACTATCACGTCATTGATTCTCGACAGGTGGACGACGCGCTCGCGTTTCTCGTCGATCATCTTCCGCCCCAGACGCATCTGGTCATCATCACCCGCGAGGATCCGCCGCTCCCCCTCGCTCGAATGCGTGCGCGTGGTCACTTGATCGAGATTCGTGCCGATGATTTGCGTTTCACACCGGATGAAACGGTGGAATTCCTCAACCGCGTGATGGGCCTGACGCTTTCACCGGCGGACGTGGCGGCCCTGGAGGCCCGCACCGAAGGCTGGATCGCCGGGCTGCAGTTGGCTGCGCTGGCCCTGCAAGGGACACTTTCGATGCAGGGACGTGAGGATACCGCCGCCTTCATTCAATCGTTCACCGGCAGCCATCGTTACGTGATGGACTATCTGGTTGAGGAAGTGCTGCGCAAACAGCCCGACCATGTGCAGATGTTTTTGCTGCGCACCTCGATTCTCGACCGTCTGTGCGGCCCTTTGTGTGATGCGGTGCTGCTCGATGAGCCTGATGCGGGCCAGACTACCCTGGAATATCTTGAACGAGCGAACCTGTTCCTGGTTCCGTTGGATAACGAACGGCGCTGGTATCGCTATCACCACCTCTTCGCGGAGCTGCTGCGGCAGCAGTGGCGTCAGAATGCCGATTCACCGTCGGGGAGTGCGGCGATCGACGCTGCTGAATATCACATCCGCGCGAGTGCGTGGTACGAGGAAAACGGGTTTGAGCTTGACGCGTTTCACCATGCAGCGGCGGCGCATGATACCGGACGTGCCCGCCGGTTGATCGAAGACAGCGGCGTCCCGCTGTACTTTCGCGGCGCAGCCCGCCCGATCCGCGACTGGTTAGCCGCGCTGCCGACCGAGGTGCTGGATGCCAACCCCTCGCTGTGGGTGATGTACGGCTGGGTATCGATGGCAACCTTCGAGAACGCACAGGCCGAACCCAAACTCCAGGCGGCTGAAGCTGCGATGCAGCAGCTTGAAGCGGATGGGAGCGGAGCGGATCGCGCGCGCGATCTGGCAGGACGTATCGCCGCGCTTCGCGCCATGCTGGCCGCGAATCAGTACCAGACCGATACGATCATCGCGCAGTCGCAGCGCGCGCTCGATCTGCTGGACCCGGACAACCTGTATATGCGCACGGTCGTGACGCGATCACTGGCGATCGCGTACCAGTTCCGGGGCGAGCGCGCCGCCGCCAGGAAGGCGTACGTAGAAGCCATCGCTATGAGCGAGGCGTCAGGCAATCTCTTCGTCAACATTCTGTCAACGGCGGGATTGGCCATTGTGCAGTCGTCGGACCTTGAGCTTTACGAGGCCGTGGAAACCTACCAACGTGCGCTTGACCTGATCGGTGATCCGAACCAGCCGACGGCCTGCTCGCCGTATTTGGGATTGGCACACATCAGCTACGAATGGAACGATCTGGATCGCGCATGGCAGTATGGGGAGCAAGGCGTGCGGCTGGCACGGCAGATTGATGTTATCGACGTTTCGGCGTCGGGCGAGCTGTTTCTGGCTCAGCTAACGCTGGCCCAGGGCGACGTGGAACAGGCAGCCGCCATGCTGTCGGCGCTTGAACGCGTCGTGCACCAACGCCGTTTTGTCCGGCAGATCCCGGCAGTTGCTGCGGCGCAGGTGAGGGTCATGCTGTGCCAGGGCGATGTAAGCGGCGCGGCGGTGCTGGCGCAGGCGCACGATTTACCGCTCAGTCAGGCGCGGGTGCATCTGGCGGAAGGAACACCGGATCGGGCTTTGCGCGTGCTCGACCCCTACCGGCAGCAGATGGAAACACGGCAGTGGCCCAACGAAGTGCTCAATGCGCTGATGCTGCAGGCCCTGGCTTACCGCGCGCTTGGCGAATCCGACCGGGCGCTGCGCGATCTGAGCGACGCGCTGGCGTTGGCCGCGCCGGGTGGCTTGATTCGCACGTTCGTCGATGAAGGGTCGCAGATGGCGCTGCTGCTGTCCGAAGCCGCGCGGCAGGGCATTATGCCGGGATATATCGGGCAACTGCTGGCCGCGTTTGAGGACGAGGCGCAGCAACGCAGCAGCGCTTTGCCGCTCGCGGATCAGTCCCTGGTTGACTCCTTGAGCCAGCGCGAGTTAGAAGTCCTCCAGCTTATTGCGGATGGCCTCTCGAATCAGGAGATTGCCAACCGGCTGTTCCTCGCCCTGGACACGGTCAAAGGGCATAACCGCCGCATCTTTGGCAAGCTGCACGTTCAGCGGCGTACCGAAGCGGTGGCCCGCGCGCACGAACTGGGGCTGCTGTAGGCTCTCGTTTTTAACTTTTCTCCCTCAAGTTTCCAAAACAACACCCCCAACAACACCAAAGTGTCTATACGATAACACCGTTGGAACGGTAGGCTGATCCCATCGCATTCGAACGAAGGGATAAGCACATGTCACGCAGCCACAAAACACTGTATGCATCGATTCTCGTTGTCTTACTGCTGTTATTTGCAGCGGCGCAGGATAGGGCGGATGGGCAGGCTACCATGCAAACGGACACACCCACCTATGGCGTGCGCGGCGAAGCTCCGGTCGGCACCCGCGAATTTGTGATCGAGGGTGACGCGCCTCTGGATGTCACCGTCTGGTATCCGGCGCTGAACGCGGACGGCACCGAAGAATCCAACGCCTACCCGTACCTGACGAATCCGGACACGTCGATGGGGATGGAGCCGACCGTCACCGGACGCGCTATCAGCGACGCGCCATACGATCTCGACGCCGGTCCCTATCCGCTGGTCGTCCTGTCGCATGGTTTCTCACTGGGGCGCACCGGCTATGCGTGGTTGGCAGAGCACCTCGCCTCCTATGGTTTTGTGGTGGTCGCGCCGCAGCACTATGAACTGGTCGATGAGACCGGGAGCACCTTCTGGCGCGGTTCAATCACCCGCCCGCAGGAGATCGGCGTCGTGCTGGATTACGTCGAGGACCAATCGTCGCCGGATGGCGTTTTCGCCAGCCTCATTGATACCCACCGGATCGCCGTGATCGGCCATTCCTACGGCGGGTATACCGCCCTGGCTATGGCTGGCGCGCGCATCGACATCGACGGCATGGAAGCGCTGTGTACGGCAGCGGCAGAGTCGGACGATCCGAATGTGTGGCTGTGCGGCATGGTGACGCCTTACGTGGCCGATATGGCCGAGCTGGCGGGCTTCGATGCAATGCCGGAAGGCCTGTGGCCGTCGTGGGGTGACGATCGGGTGAAGGCCGTCGTGTCGATGGCGGGCGACGCCTACTTCTTCAACCAGCCCGGCCTGTCGGAAATCACGATCCCCGTCATGGCGCTGGGCGGCACCGCCGATACGGGCACGCCGTTTGAGTGGGGCGCACAGCCGACCTACGAATACGTTTCCAGTTCCACGAAAGCCCGGGTGGCCTTCGAAGACGCGGAACACATGATCTTCGGCGCGACGTGCGAAGCGCTGCCGTTTTTCACCGAAATCGGCTTCGAGGACTACTGCTCCGATCCCGTTTGGGATGTCAACCGCGCGCACGATCTGGCTAATCACTTCGTCACGGCCTTTCTGCTGGCAGAACTGACTCAGGATAGCGCTGCCGCTGCCGCCCTTGCGCCGGATTCCGTCGACTTCCCCGGCGTGACATACGACGCACAGGGGTTTTAGGGCACGTTCGGAACCCGAAGCATGTTGTACGAAATCAGGATCAAGGGACATCTAAATCCAGAATGGGCGGACTGGTTTGGAGACGCAACCGTCAGCCTGGAAGCCAACGGTGAGACGCTCTTGACCTGCACGCTGGTTGATCAAGCCTCATTGTATGGACTGCTGCACAAAGTGCGCGACCTGGGCATCCCGTTGATTTCGGTCCTGCGTATCGATCAGGACCAGGAGGATGTACCGGATGACAGGCAGTAAATCAACATTCGAGGCGGTACACGTTGCCAATCGAGCGTACTCACGCTCAAACAAGGAGACTACCATGAACATTGACACCAACGCTTCTCCGCGCAAGATCGCCCGCATTGCCGGCATGCTGTATCTGGTGATCATCATAACGGGGCTGTTCGCCGAAATGGTCGTGCGCTCCAACCTGATCGTTGCCGGAGACGCCGCCGCTACTGCCAAAAACATCGTGGACTCGGAGAGTCTGTTCCGCCTGGGCTTTGTCAGTGACCTCGCCATGATCATGGCGGACGTGGCGATTGCACTGCTGTTTTACATGCTGCTGAAGCCGGTCAGCAACGTGTTGGCGCTGATGGCCGCGTTCTTCCGGCTGGCGCAGGCCGCCGCGCTGGGAATCAACCTGCTGAACATGTTCTTTGCGCTGCAACTACTGGGTGGCGCGGGCTACCTCGGTGTGCTGAACGCGGACCAATCGAACGCCCTGGCGCTGATGTTCCTGGAGGGGCACGCTGCGGGCTACCGCCTGGGGTTGGTGTTCTTCGGCTTCAGCATCCTCATCCTCGGCGTTTTACTGGTCAAGTCGGATCGTTTTCCCCGGCTGTTGGGCTATGGGATGTTCGTGGCGTCGTTCATCTATATCGCAGACAGCGCAGCGTATTTCATGCTGACCGATTACGCCGCCGTTGAAGGCCTGTTCGACGTGCTGCTCTCCGGCCCGGTCGTTCTTGCGGAGCTGTCGCTCTGCATGTGGCTGCTGTGGAAGGGCGTCAGGGTTCCGTCGCAAGATACCCGCACGCTGGCTTCTGCTCCACAGATCGAGCACATCGGGGCGTAGGCGGAATTCGAGGGCAAAAACGGAAAAAGCGGTAAATGAGGAGAAAATCTCGCGGCGCGAACAGTCTATGTTCGCGCCGCTGAGTTCGCGCTATTCGTTGGTCCGCAGCAGCTTTGCCCCGGCCCAGATCAACCCGAGCGCCGCGGCAATTTGCGACACGCCAGACACGACCGTCTTGAGCCGTTCGTGCAGCGGTCTTTTAAGCTGAAGTTGGTTACATCGAACATGCAAATCTCAGTACAGCGGACTGTCTCACCAGCAGACCACATCGTAGTCACTCAGGGCCAGCCGGGGAAACTGTTTTTGCGCCAACCCTTACGCCGCCGGGTATAAGGGTGGTTGGGGGATTCACGGCCTGCTTCCATCTGAAGGCAGTGGGGTGGTTTACCGGCGGGCTACTTTCAGAAGGCTTGAACTTTGGCGCGAGGAAGGTTAATCCTCTCCTGAAACAACGCTTATTTCCCCTCAAATTGATGAAAAAGGACAGTTCCCATGATCTGGCGTCAATTTTGGAACGCAGACAGGCAACCGGTCACATGTGGTCTTCGGTAGGTCGATACTATCATCCTATATCATCATTTGTGCGTCTCAGGGTTTTAGCGACTTCGTTCTGTCGCTCCGCACGAATTGCGCACAATGAGTTCGCTGTAGACCACACTCTTGAACGAGATTGTGTTCTCGCCCACGATGATGCGATTGAGTTTCTGCATAGCCAGCATGCCAATTTCGTATTTTGGAATATGAACAGTTGTGAGTGGGGGGCGCGTAAACTGGCTTTCCCCTGTGTTGTCAATGCTCCCAATCGCAATGTCACCCGGGATATGCAAACCCGCTTCTCGAATTGCCTCCATTGCGCCGATAGCGGTTTTATCGCTTATAGCAATAACTGCTGTTGGGCGGTGGTCCGACGCCAGAATCTCCCGCATCTGAACATATCCCTTGACCGGATGGCCGGACAACGGTTCTGGCATCCACTCCGGAGGGAAAAGCAAGTGTTCTTCGGCCATCGCAGCCATACACCCGCGCAGGCGATCCACCAGACTGCTGTATTTGGACGGACCCTTCAGAATCGCGATATCGCGGTGCCCCAGCTTCAGGATATGCCGCGTGATCTGGTAACCTGCCATGAAGTTATCGCCAAGCACACACGGAAGGTTTCGGTCAGCGATATAACTCTCTACCAATACGACCGGCATATCCAGTGCTTCTAGTTGTAGCACGGCCTGGGCGGGCAGGTCGCCATCATTGGCCACGACCACTCCACTGACGTCATGGATCAATCCGTTGAAATCAAAGCCCCGCTTGTTCCGATCAAAAACCGAGAGGACCACGCGCATATTCAAGTTTTCGGCTTCCGATTGGACCCCTCGAATGACATCGCCATAAAACACATCGCTGATTGCCGGAATTGATGACTGTTCGATCAACAGTCCCACCGTTTCCAGCTTTGCGCTGCCGTTAGACTTGCGAGGTTTGTAGTTCAGTTCGTTGATGGCTGACCAGACTTTTTCTGCGGTCTGGGGTGAGATCCCCGGTCTGTTATGAATGACCATCCATACGGCGGTTACCGACACATCGGCTGCCGAGGCGATATCACGCATGGTTGCTTTAGATTTGCTCATTAGTTGTTCCAGTTGTTGTGCTTTTGTTTATTAAACAAGATTGAATTTCATCTTACAATAGATTGACGAATATGACCAGAGGGATGCTGTAAAACCCTTTGACAAGCCCTTTAGATCACCTTACAATGGAGTATGAAGTGTTGTTTATAGACATATACTTTCAAAACAAGTGTTACGGACCGGGTATTTGCTAAACAATGTTTGCATTTGTTTAGTGAATATTTGTGTGGAGCATTGCCGATCACCTCTCCATTAACCCCTTATTGCCCTAATTTTAGATTTGGAGGAAAAGGATGAACAAGTATACGTTATCGAGACGGCAGTTTCTAAAGCAGGCTGCCGCCGTCACCGCAGCAACTGCCCTTCCCGCCCAAGTGCTGGGGGCTCCCGCAACCGTTCTGGCCGCTCCCCGCAGACAGGAAGTTGCGCCCGGCGTGCCCAGGGAGGAGTGCCTGATTCTGGAGAACCCATCAGGGACCGTGCTTCCCGCCGATGACTTCAATCGCTGGCGGAGCGGCTACAGCGCCGTTTGGGTAAGCGGTCTCCAGCAATTGGCCCTGGATGCGCTGTGGTACATCGACCCGGATGCGGGCGTCGATGGCGTATGGGACAATGCCCTGGCAGCCGAGAAGCCGATCTACAATGAAGACTTCACCCAGATGACTGTCAAGCTGCGTGAGGGCATCTATTGGAGCGACGGCGTTGAGTTTACAGCGGACGACCTGTACTTTACCGTCGATCTCCTGAAGAACACGCCCGGAATGCAGAATCAGGGCCTGTTCGAGAGCAGCATCGACCACATGGAGCAGCCCGACAGAAATACTGTTATCTTCTATCTGACTGCCCCCAACTCTCGTTTCCACTCGGCCTTCACGGTGCGTTGGGGTGCCTTGTACATGCTGCCCAAGCACATCTGGGAATCGGTCGAGGACCCGGTGGCATTTACGTTCAATCCTCCGATCAGCCTGGGGGCCTACGTGCTCAAGGACTTCGATCCGAACGGCAAGTGGTTCCTGTGGGAGCGCCGTGAAGACTGGCAGCGGACCTCGCTCGCTCGCCTGGGCGACGTGTCCGTGAAGTACGCCATGTATATCGATCCGGGTCCAAGCGACAAGCGCGTGATTGCGCAGATGTCGCAGGAACTGGACGTGATCCACGACATCACGCCCGAAGGCCGTATTACCCTTGCCAAGGAAAATCCAACCTCGGTTGGCTGGTTCCCGTCGTTCCCCTGGGCGCACCCAGATCCCACGCTGCCGGCTGTCATCTACAACAACGAAAAACCCGGCCTGGATAAGAAGGAAGTCCGCTGGGCGTTGACTCTGGCGATTGATATCGTCCAGGTTGCTCTGGCTTCCTACCGGGGCGCGGCAACCATCTCGGCCATTCACGTCCCACCGACGGGGATGTATCCAGAGTATTATCATGCGCCGCTCGAACCCTGGTTGAACGACTTTACCATCAAGGTGGGCGGAGAGGACTACAAGCCTTACGATCCGACCATCGCTCAACAAATCGCCGATGTGGCTCGCGAGAGCCTGGGCGACCTCGTGCCGACCGATCCCGAGATCATCAAGCAGTACATTGGGGCCGGTTGGTGGAAACACGATCTCGATGCTGCCGAACAGCTCATGCTGGATGCCGGTATGCAGAAGAAAGACGGCAAGTGGGCCTTGCCCGATGGCTCGGAGTTCAAAGTGCCGCTGATGAGCATGAATGAAACTAATCCGACCATGAACCGGGCGGCGGCGATGGTTGCCGAGAACTGGGCTGCATTCGGCATCGATACCACCCTCGACGCGCAGGCGAACCCCTGGCCGATCATGACCGCGGGCGAGTACAGCGCCAATCTTGCCTGGACGATCGAGACCTGGGGTGGTCATCCCGACCTGTTCTTCTTCCTCCAGTACTGGCACTCAAGACTGTACGTCCCAAGCGGGCAGGATGCCGCCGGCAGTAACAGCATGCGCTGGAAGAACCCCGAACTCGACCGGATCATTGAAGAAATTGAGACGATTTCTTTCGACGACCCGAAGGGTATCGAGCTGGGGCAGGAGTTCTGCAAGCTCGCCGTCCAGGAGATGCCGATCACTCCGCTCATGGCGTACAACGTCTTCACGACCATGGACACCACGTACTTCACCGGATATCCCTCTATCGATGATCCCTATACGGATCCGGTGCCGAACTGGGGCAATACCAAGTACATGTTCGTCAAGATCAAGCCCAAGGCGATGTAAGCTCGGCGGAGAAGAATGCGCTGAGCATTGAGTTGGTGCCAAGGAATACGAGGCGATAATCAAGGCAGCCTGCAGTACCAACGTATTACTCCTCCACTGCGGTTGGCTTCACTGGCGGTCGCGGTGGAGGTTTTTTCTTAAAGGAAATAGTTCAATGCGCAAATTTGTCCTTCGGTATTTGATTCCACGAATTATTCAGTACCTAACCATCATTTTTGTCGGGATCACGGTGACTTTCATCATTCCCAGACTCGCTCCTACCGACCCGGTACAAGCGCAGGTCTCCATGATGATAGCGAGAGGAAGCGCCCTCGACCCGGCATCTATCGAATCGATGCGCTCGGCTCTGACGGATCTTTACGGGCTGTCGGGCAGTCCGATCGAGCAGTACTTCACGTTTTGGGGTCGCCTGTTCCGAGGCGATCTCGGCCCTTCGCTCGGTAACTTCCCGACCCCGGTCTCCAAGATGATCGGTCAGGCTTTACCGTACACGCTCAGGTTGTTGATCCCCGCGGTGATCATTTCGTTCTTGTTTGGAAACTTATTCGGGGCCCTGTCCAGCTACTATCCTCACAATATCGGGTTGAACGTGATCGAAGTGCTGGGCCAGGCGGTCCGATCCATTCCATACTACATCGTGGCTATCGTCCTGCTGGTCGTGTTCGCGTACTTCATCCCGATCTTTCCATTCAGCGGCGCTTACCCGATCGGAACACGCCCCGATTGGTCCTCCCTTGATTTTCTTTGGGCCTACTTTAAGCATGGCGTGCTTCCGGCGGCCACGCTCGTGTTGGTTGGGTTTGGGGGGTGGTTTGTCGGCATGAAATCCCTCACCTCCAACATCATCTCAGAAGACTACGTGGTATATGCCGAAACCGCCGGGCTGAAAAAGAACAAGATCCTCGTCCAATACATCATGCGCACCGCCATGCTGCCGCAGCTCACTGCGCTGGCGATGTCGCTTGGAACGGTTTTCAGTGGCGCTCTCATCATGGAGGTGGTTTTCGGTTACCCCGGAATTGGAAGTCTGGCCATCGTGGCGGTGTACAGGAACGATTATTCCATGATCATGGGCATCACGATCTATTCGATCATTGGGGTTGCGACCGCCGTTTTCATCATGGACTTACTCTACCCACTCTTCGACCCTCGGGTGCGCTACCAATAGGAGACGAACGATGCTTAAAGTGCTGCGAGATCTCCTCAGGTATGATGGCCGCTTCCGTCTTGCTATTATTCTTCTGGGCGCTGTGGTGGGGATGATAGTTCTGTCGTACGACTCTCCTTACGATCCGGGCAAGACCTTTGTCGTGCCGTGGGATCTGCCTCCGTCACGGGATCACATTTTCGGCACGACCTCACGCGGCCAGGACCTGTTCTGGTGGTTGACTTTTGCCATACGCAATTCCCTTTTCGTGGGGGTGGTGACCGCGATTATCTCGCGCGTGATATCCGTCCTGGTCGGTTTGACCGCCGGATACCGGGGTGGGTGGCTCGACAAAGTGCTGATGGCGATCAGCGATACCTTTGTAGTGCTGCCCCTGCTTCCCATCCTGATCTTGCTGAGCTTCTTGCTGCGCGACAGCATGAATCTGCTTACCCTGGCTATTATCCTGGGGCTTTTCGGATGGTCGTTTGACGCTCGCCTGATTCGCTCGCAGGTGCTGAGCTTGAGAGAGCGTTCGTTCACGCGCACCGCCGTTTACTCAGGGACCAGCAGCTTTCGGATCACGATCCACGAACACCTTCCCTTCGTGCTGCCGATCGTGTTTGCCACTACCCTCAACAACATCCTGTGGTCCATTGGCATGGAAGTGACCTTGAGCATTCTTGGGCTTTCAGATTTGACCACGCCGACCCTTGGAACCGCGCTCTACTGGGCCAACCAGCACGGGGCATTGGTGGCGGGACTGTGGTGGTGGATCACCGCACCGGCTATGGCAACGGTTGTCCTCTTTCTCGGTCTGTACCTGCTTTTCACGAGCATCAATGAGTTCATCGATCCGCGGACCCGTCTGCGCTTGATTGGAGGATAACCGCGTGACCTTGTTAAGTGTACAAAACCTCCGTGCCTATTACCGGACCGAGGCTTATGGTATTTCCCGGACTGTGCGGGCCGTCGATGGGGTTTCTTTTGACCTCTTTCCAAATGAGATTTACGGCGTCGCGGGCGAGTCGAGCTGTGGCAAAACCACCCTGATCAAAGTGATCTCAGGGAACATCAAACCCCCGTTAAAGGCCTTTGAGGGGAGCGTGAACTACAACTTCGGTGACTATGAAGTTGATATGTTGAAAATATCGCAGGCGGAACTGCGCGAGAACGTGCGGTGGAAGCAAATTTCGTACGTCATGCAAGGCTCGATGAGCGTCCTCAATCCGGTGCGCAAAGTGATCAAGACTTTTCAGGATATCGTGGATACCCACGAGCCCATCACAGACAAAAATAAATTCCTTGAAGAAACGCGCGCGCACATCAACCAGTTGGGACTGCCGTCCGATGTGCTTAACGCCTATCCGCACCAACTATCCGGTGGCATGCGCCAGCGGGTGGCAATCGCCCTGGCGACCGTGTTCAAACCTGCTCTGATTATCGCGGATGAACCCACTACTGCCCTGGACGTTGTCGTGCAGCGCGGCGTCTTGCAAATGATCAAGGACATTCAGGCCCTGAGTAACAACACGGTTCTCCTGGTAACGCACGATATGGCAGTGCATGCCAACGTGGCTGACCGGGTGATGATCATGTATGCGGGGCGGATTGTCGAAGAAGCGCCAACGGAGAGCATCTTCAATGCGCCGCTCCATCCGTATACCCAGCACCTGACCAGCTCTCTGGCCGTGATCGGCGAAAAATCGACCAGAGCGAGTCTGAAGGGAACACCGCCCAACCTTGCCGATCCCCCAAGCGGCTGCCGGTTTCACCCCCGCTGCCCTTACGTGAAGGATGTGTGCCGGACCGTCGTGCCCGATCTGATCACGATCAAGGATCGGCATCGCGTGGCCTGCCATCTTGTTGAGGCGGAATCGCTATGAGCGCAAACGAAAAACTCCTGGATGTCCAGCACGTGACGGTCGAATTCCACATCGGGGGATTGTTGGGCGGAACCCTTCTCACGGCAGTTAATGACATCTCGTTCTCCCTGGACCGGGATAAGCCGGAAATCTATACCCTCGCCGGTGAAAGCGGGAGCGGCAAAACGACGCTCTCGCGCTTGCTGCTTCGTGACCTTGTACCCACGAGGGGTAAAGTGCTGTTCGAAGGCCGCGACGTGACCACTATCCGCAAACGATCCGAGTTCATTGAGTTCATGAAGAAGGTCCAACCGGTTTTCCAGAACCCGTTCGAGACCTTCAGCCCCTTGCGGCGAGTGGATGCCTATCTGTTCGACACGGTCAAGAACTTTGGGATGGCGTCGAACCGCCACGATGCGGCCCGGGTTGTGGACGAGGCGCTTCACAATGTGGGGTTGTCGCTGGATGAAGTGAAGCAGCGCTATCCACATGAACTTTCCGGTGGGCAGATCCAACGTGTATCGGTGGCGCGGGCGCTGATCTCAAAGCCCCGGCTGATTCTGGCCGACGAACCCGTGTCGATGGTCGATGCATCGCTGCGCATGGAGATCGTGAACCTGTTCCAAAAGCTGCGCGATGAACAACAGGTGAGCGTGATTTACATCACGCACGATCTGGCAACCGCCTACTATATCAGCGACCGGATCGGAATCATGCTGCGCGGATATGTCGTCGAATCGGGGCCGGTTGAAGATGTTCTGGAACGGCCTGCACATCCGTATACGCAACTGCTAAAGGAATCGGTTCCCGAGCCTGCTCCCAATAAACGCGAGTCCTGGGCGAAGCATATTGAGCTTGGGGCGACCGAAGTCAAGGAGTATGGACGAATCGGGTGCAAGTTTGCGGGCCGCTGCCCCAAGGTAATGGATATCTGCCGCGAGGCTGATCCGCCGGACGTGCAGGTAGGACAGCAGACCGTGAAATGCTACCTGTATTCGGAACAAACCGAGAAAACCGGCGCCGGAGCACCCTCTGAAACGCAATCTGGCGGGTGATAAGCAGTACCAGCGACTATCCTGCTCGTTATTCCGTTCCTGCCGCCGCGTCAGGGATCATAGTCGCACACCAATTCTTTGCAGAATATTCTTTTTCTACGAGGTACCTTGACCATGGCACAAGCGACCATATACATCGATACGAACCGAATCGTCAGCGCCATTTCGCCCTTGCTTTTCAGCGGGTTCGCGGAGCATATGGGGCGGTGCATCTATGAGGGCATCTACGATCCGGCTTCACCTCATGCCGACGAACACGGACTGCGGCGGGATGTGCTTGCCGCGCTGCGCGACCTCAATCTGCGCGCTATTCGCTATCCCGGCGGTAATTTCCTCAGTGGATACCGTTGGGAAGACGGTATTGGCCCCAAAGACCAGCGTCCATGCCGTCGTGACCTCGCCTGGCAGTCCATCGAAACCAATCAATTTGGTACGGACGAGTTCATGCATTTTTGCCGTGAACTCAATGCCCAACCGATGTTGAGCGTCAACATGGGCACCGGCTCCATTCAAGATGCGGCCAACCTTGTCGAATACTGTAATGGACCGGCTGGAACGGCCTATGCAGATCTGCGCGCCCGTAACGGGCATGCCGATCCTTATGGTGTGAAATACTGGTGTGTTGGCAACGAGATGGATGGCCCCTGGCAAATAGGACATCTGGAAGCCGAAGAATACGGCAGGAAAGCGCTGGAAGCCGCCAAAATGATGCGCTGGCACGATCCTTCCATCGAGACCGTTTTGTGCGGGTCCTCCAATCCATCGATGCCGACCTACCCGGAATGGGATCGCACGGCGCTAGAGATCGCGTGGGAACACGTTGACTATCACTCGATGCACTACTATGCGGAGAATGAACACAACGACACGGCCAGCTATTTAGCGCTGAGTGCGAACTTTGAGGATTTTGTGGATACGCTGGCGGGCGTTCTACGGTATGTCAAAGCCAAGAAACGCTCGAAGCATGATGTGTATCTGTCGTGGGATGAGTGGAATGTCTGGTACAAGGATCGCAGCGGCCAGGGGAACTGGACTGAAGCGCCACATCTTAGCGAAGAAGTCTATAACCTGGAAGATGCGCTCGTCGTGGCGCAGTGGATGAACGTGTTTCTGCGCAAGTCCGATGTGCTGAAGATTGCGTGTCTCGCGCAAATTGTCAACGTGATTTCGCCCATCACCACGACCCGGGATGGGATCCTCAAACACCCCACCTTTTACCCGATCATGCTTTTCAGCCGGATGGCGTCGGGTAATGCACTGGACGTTGCAGTCAAAGCTCCGCTGTATGCGACGCGCGAGTTCGGTGATATGCCGATCCTGGATGTGGCGTCATCTCATAACGTAGAAACCGGAACCAACGCGGTTTTTATCGTCAACCGGAACCAGAGCGATTACGTGACCGTTGATCTGTGCTGGCAGGCGCTCACGCCGACCCGTGTGACGTCGGCCTACCAGATCGCCGGGACAGATCCCAAGGCCGTTAACAGCTTCGATGATCCCGAAAACGTCGTGGCACACCCGATTAAGGTTCAGAATGTTACCGATGGCTCGGTGACCTTGCAGCTCCCGCCTCTTTCGTTCACGGCGATCGAAGTGGCGTTCTGACGGGCAGCTCGTCGTCGAACATGTAGGCAAGGACCGGTGTTTTAGACTGCGCCAAGATATTTGTTACCCCACCCCTGCGCCCCTTCCATCAGGGAGGGGCGCGGGTCTCTCATCTTCACACATCGCATGCTGCACCGTAGGCGGGGTAATTGTTTCTGCAAGGTAAAAGACGGCTCGCCAGCGGACTGAGTTGACAAACACATGCGGAACCTTAGACTGTGGGCGTTTGTCATGGCCGAACCGCACAATCAGGCTGTGCACCATCTGACATGGCGTGTCACAGTGTCCACCGGCGACCGCTCTGGCATAATGCGGGACTGTCTGACAGTTTCCAACAGGGACCTCAACTTTATAAAAGGGGTTGAAATTATGAACCGACTCACGATTTACGCCGATGGGAATGGCCCGACGATCAATCGTCACATTTATGGACATTTCGCGGAACACCTGGGCCGCTGCTTCTACGATGGCATATGGGTAGGGGAAGGGCCCGCGATTCCGAATACACGCGGCATTCGTGATGATATTGTGGCGGCGCTGCGTCGCTTGAATATCCCCAACTTACGGTGGCCGGGCGGGTGTTTCGCCGATGACTATCATTGGCGCGACGGCATCGGCCCGCGCGCCGGGCGTTCGGGCCGGGTGAACACGCATTGGGGAAATGTAGTCGAGACGAATCACTTTGGCACGCACGAGTTCATGGATTTATGCGACCAACTGGGCTGCGAACCCTACATTTGCGGCAACGTGGGCAGCGGCACCGTGCAAGAAATGCGCGACTGGTTGGAGTATATGACCTTTGCCGGGGACAGCACCCTGGCGAACGAGCGCCGCCAAAACGGGCACGACGATCCCTGGCCGCTGACTTACTGGGGAGTCGGCAACGAGAACTGGGGATGTGGCGGCAACATGCGCGCCGAATTTTACGCGGATGTGTACCGGCGCTATGCGACCTACTGCCGCCACTTCGATGGCGGCACGTTGTACCGGATCGCGGGAGGCTCCTACGGCACCAATTATCATTGGACCGATGTGCTTATGCGAGAAGCGGCGTCTTATATGGAGGGGCTTTCGCTGCATCACTACAGCATCATCGAATGGAGCAACAAGGGATCCGCCACCGATTTTGATGAGTCCGGGTGGTTCACCGTCTTGAAAAAGGCGCTTTGCATGGACACGGTGATTGGCCAGCACAGCGCGATCATGGATCGTTACGATCCTGAGCGGCGCGTGGGCCTGATCGTTGACGAGTGGGGCACCTGGCATGACGCCGAACCCGGCACTGATCCGGCATTTCTGTACCAGCAGAACACGCTGCGCGATGCGCTGGTTGCCGCTTTGACCCTGCACATTTTCCACAATCACTGCGAGCGTGTTCATATGGCAAACATCGCGCAGACGGTGAATGTGCTCCAGGCGATGGTGTTGACCCAAGGCCAGCAGATGATCCTTACGCCGACTTATCACGTCTTTGAGATGTTCAAAGGACATCAGGACGCGACCCGGCTGCCGATTTTGCTGGATACTGCGGATTATGTGGTTGGCGACGCCGCAATTCCGCAGATCAGCGCATCAGCCTCGCGGAATGCCGCAGGTGAGATGCTGGTGACGCTGTGTAACACGAGTCCGAACCGGGCGGCTGAACTGATCTGCAACTTGTACGGAACAGATGCCGTTACTGTCGCCGGACGAGCGCTCACCGCCGAATCGATGAATACCCGCAACACCTTCGAGTCGCCGGAGGCCATCCAACCCAAGCCGTTCGAGCAGTTTTCGATGGGTGATGGCAGGCTGACGATCGAGCTTCCGGCCATGTCGGTGGTCGCTTTGACGTTAACGTGAACGTGCAGCGCCGGGGCCGCCGCTACACCGCCAAGCCCGCCTCAATGACTGCCACAATGCGATCCACATCATAGACGCAGCCATTCCAGACACCGCCGCCCACCTGCTGGAGGGCAGCCCACAGACGCGAATCGTCGGGCAACTTCGCATGCGCATGCAGATTCGGATGCGGAGATCGCTGGCTCAGCAGGCGGGCAGCTTCCGGCGGAGCCAGCTCACGCCCATCCGCCGCAATCAGATCGATGTGCCCTTCGAGGGTGTTGCGGTCGATCACGATATCAATTTCGTCACCGTCGCGCAGTTTGCCAATCGGACCACCCGCCAATGCTTCGGGGCCGACGTGCCCGATACATGCGCCCGTCGAGACGCCGCTGAAGCGTCCATCGGTGATGACCGGCACGTGTTTTCCCCAGGGGATGTACTTGAGCGCGGAAGTGAGCTGATACGTCTCTTCCATGCCGGTTCCCAGGGGGCCAATGCCAATCAAGACGATGATGTGGCCGGGTTCTACGGGCGCGCCGGTCGTGCCTTTCACGGCGTCGACGGCATCCTTTTCGCTCGTGAAGATCCGCACGGTCCCGCGTTTGCGATAGACATTGTCCGGGCCGATCACATCGGGGTTGATGGCGGTTGCCTTGACGACGGATCCCTGGGGCGCAATGTTGCCCGTTGGGAAAATCATGGTGCTGCTCAGTCCGTTGGTACGCGCCTGATCGGCGCTCATGATCACGTGATCGGGATCGACCCGTGCTTCGTTTGCCAGCCGCTCACGGCAAAGTTGCCTGCGCGGGCTTTGCGCCCACCAGTCCAGGTTGCCGCCGAGCGTCTGGCCGGAAACCGTAAGGGCGTCGAGATGCAGCAGCCCCATGGCGCGGAGATGAAGCATTACTTCGGGCACTGCTCCCGCGAAGAAGAGCTGCACCGTTGGGTGGTTGCGAGGACCGTTCGGGAGGACATCCACCAGTCGTGGCACGCTGTGGTTGACGGCCTGCCAGTCCGCGACGGTGGGCAGACGCAGGCCCGCCGCGTGCGCGATGGCGGGCAGATGCAGCAGTAGATTCGTGCTGCCGCCGACTGCCGCGTGAACGAGCATGGCATTTTCCAGCGCATGCTGCGTCAGAATGTCGCGCAGGCGGATGCCGCCAGCCTTCAGGTGGAGCAGCGCCAGCGCGGAACGATGCGCTACATCCAGCCAGACGGGTTCGCCTGATGGCGCCAGCGCACTGTGCGGCAGGGCCATTCCCAACGCTTCGGCGATGACCTGAGACGTGGCCGCGGTGCCCAGGAACTGGCAGCCCCCGCCCGAAGATCCGCAGGCCCGGCATCCCATTTCGGCGGCGTAGTCCAGTGTGATCAGTCCGTGTGCAAAACGCGCGCCAATCGTCTGGATGATGGCGGTGTCTTCGGCTTCAGGGTCGGGAAGCGTCACGCCGCCGGGGACCACGATCCCCGGCAGATCAGCCGTACCGGCGAGCGCCATCAGGATCGCGGGGAGTCCTTTGTCGCAGGTTCCGATGCCTATTACACCCTCGCGCGTGGGCAGCGACCGGATAAGCCGGCGCATCGTTATGGCCGCGTCGTTGCGGTAGGGCAGGCTGTCGAACATTCCCTCCGTGCCCTGGCTGCGCCCGTCGCACGGATCCGAGCAGTAGACGGCGAAGGGGATACTATCGTGGTCGCGCAGCGTGGCGGCGACTTGCTCGACCAGCAGCGGAATTTCCCAGTGCCCGGTATGGTAGCCCAGTGCCAGCGGCGAGCCGTCTTCGGCGCGTAAGCCCCCCTGCGTGCTGACGATGCAGTAATGATCGCGGCCAACTTCCTCCGGATGCCAGCCCATCGCCACATTCTGCGTCATGCCAAACAGGTTGCCGCTCGGTTCCTCGCGCAGTGCGTCGGCAGTCAGGGGCAGGCGTCCTTGCGGACCCTCGCCGAACAACCGCGTCTCCTGCACAGTGGTTTCGCTGCCCAGAATGTCGTTTGGGGTGGTCATCACACAATTTTCACCGTGTTGATCAGCGTATCCACGCCATCAATGGCGACGCGCACCGTGTCACCGGCGTGCAGCGTAAAATCATTGGGGGGCACGATGCCCGTTCCGGTCAGCAGGACGACGCCGTGTGGAAACGTCAGGCTGTGTCCGAGATAGGCGAGAAGGTCGCGCGCGCGCCGCTGAATGTTTCGCGTAGCGGTCTCACCGGAAAAAAATACGTCGCCGCCGCGCTGGATTTCCAGGCGAATCGAAACATCTGGAAAATCCGTGACAGACTGGAGCCGAATACCGTGCCCCAGGGCACACGCGGCAGTATAGATTTTGGCCTGAGGTAAATAGAGCGGATTTTCACCTTCTATGTCGCGGCTGCTCATGTCGTTGCCAGCGGTGATCCCCACGATCTCCAGGGCCGGATTCATCACCAGGGCCAGTTCCGGTTCCGGCACGTTCCACGACGCGTCGGACCGGATGCCGACCTCGCCGTACTGGCCTACGACCCACTCGCCCCTGGCCTTGAAGAACAACTCCGGGCGCTCTGCGCCGTACACGCGCAGGTAGACGTCGCCGCCATCGTCGGCTTCCTCCTGTCGGGCCTCGCGGCTGCGGGCGTAGGTGACGCCTGCGGCCCATACATCCTGAACATCCACCGGCGCGAGCCAATGGGGAGCGTCAGGGGATGGCGCGTGGTCGAAGATCGCGGCGGGGTAGGTGTTGGCTGCCGACTCTGCGAAGGTTGCCAGAGCGTCCAAAGCGGACTGCGGATTGCCAACCGACGATTGCAGCCACGCACTGATTGTTGGGACCTGCTGGCTTATATCGTACACGGTGTCCGCGTGATGCACGCCGATTTTTATGCCGCTGCCTGGAACAAAGACACGCACAAGCCACATTGTGTTTGCTCACTTTTAGGTTCACACGTTACGATAGGTGATTGTAGCCGATCAAACAGTCAGAACAAATTAGTTCAACAAAGTACAAGCGATCGGTAACGAGAGCGTCGTCGATAGACGACCTGGCTTCGAGGGTGTGAGATGATTTCGGGACAAAATCTAATCGCGGGCCAGTGGTCCGCCCAGGGAAATGAAGTGTTCGCCAGCATCAATCCTCGCACGAAAGCCGAGAGCACCGTTCGGTTCTTCAACGCAACGGACGGCGAGATCGATCTGGCAGTACGCCAGGCAGCCAGGGCCTTCAAAACGATGCGCCTGACCACTGCCGCCGCACGCGCTGCATTTCTTGAGTCCGCTGCCGACGAGATCGAAAAACTGGGTCCGGCGTTAATCGAGATGGCCGATGCTGAGACCGGCCTGGGGCAGCCCCGGCTGGAAGGCGAGCGGGCCCGGACCACACACCAACTGCGTCTTTTCGCTAATCTGCTGCGCGAGGGCGCTTTTGTCGAAGCCATCATCGATACGGCGATGCCAAACCGAACGCCCGCGCCGCGTCCCGATATCCGGCGCATGTTGATTCCATTGGGGCCGGTGGCGGCGTTTGGGGCGAGCAACTTTCCGCTGGCCTTCAGCGTTGGCGGCGGTGATACGGCCTCGGCGTTTGCCGCCGGATGCCCGGTTATCGTGAAGGCGCACCCGGGCCATCCTGGGACCTCCGAGCTTGTCGCGCGGGCTATCCTGTCGGCGGGGGAGAAGCATGGATTGCCGCCAGGATTTTTCTCGATGATTCAGGGGGATTCGGTGCGCGTTGGGCAGACGCTGGTCAAGCATCCGCAGCTTGAAGCGGTGGGATTCACGGGGTCGCTGCGCGGGGGGCGCGCGCTGTTCGATACTGCCGCAAGGCGTCCGCGCCCGATCCCGGTCTTTGCCGAAATGGGCAGCCTCAACCCGATGGTGATCTCGCCCAGGGCGCTCGCAGTGCGGGGTGAAGACATCGCCGCCGGGCTGGTGAACTCGGTCACGCTGGGGTGCGGCCAATTCTGCACCAAGCCGGGTCTGGTATTCGTCGTGGACGATGCCGTAAGTCAGGCGTTCATCACCCGCGTGGCTGAACTGATGGATCAACGGCAGCCCGGTGTGCTGCTCAATCAGGCGGTCCTGGCTCACCTATCGGCGGATGTCGAGCGCACCCGCGCTACGGGACACGTATCGGAGCGGACCGCGACCGACGCTGTCGTTCTGGAAGGCTATAGTTTTCCAAATACCATATTCCAGACGACCGCAGAGCAGTTCATTCGTGATGAATCGCTGCAAAACGAACACTTCGGCCCGGTGACCCTGTTCGTGATGTGTCCCACGCCCGACGCGTTATTCGAGGCTGTGGACTCGCTGGACGGCACCTTGACCGCGACCGTCCATTCCGAAGCGGAAGAAACAGGTTTAACCGGGGAATTGTTCTCGCGGCTGCGCGAAAAATCCGGACGCCTGATCTGGAACAGTTTTCCAACCGGGGTCGAGGTGGTGCACGCGATGCAGCACGGCGGCCCTTACCCCGCCACCACCGCGCCGCAGACGACATCGGTGGGGATGACGGCCATCAAGCGCTTCATGCGTCCGATCGCGTTTCAGGATCTCCCTGATGATCTCTTGCCGGATGCGCTCCAGAATGCCAATCCGCTCAATATCTGGCGCATCGTCGATAATCAGTTCACCCGCGACCCGATCCGCCCGTAACAGGACCCGGCGTCACCCCCTCCGGTGTTGGCCGCCCGGGTCAGTCACCGGATAAAGGGCGGGGGAATTCAGAGAGGCGAAAAAGGCTCCCGACCTTGGCGTCTACGCGCTTTGGTGGAGTCAACCTGCCACACGCAAAACCAGACCATCCCCTTCTCGTTCTCAGGATAGATCGAACACGGCAGTTTATCAGCAGGCTCGGGCTCTTTCTCGCCCCAAATGCGGGGTCGCGTGATTATTCTGCCGAGACATGGGCTTGAGGAATTTCGAGAGCTCGCCGCCACACCCCAGACACATGACGCTTGATGTCCCTCGCGGACAGGCTTCGGAGAAGTAAGGGAACTGGAATTACTGCGCTTCCGTCGGAGATGACCGATTCGGCGCGCCCGGACCCTTGCCAACGATGGCATAAATTGCTATCATGTGACTGCCAACGATAGCAATTTACGTCCCACAAAGGCTTTTGGCCGATGGCAACCATCAAAGAAGTGGCTCAGCGCGCCGACGTTTCGATACGAACAGTCTCTCGCGTACTTAACGATCACCCGCACGTAGCCACGGCTACCCGGGAGCGCGTGCTGAAGGTCATCGAGGAACTGGATTTTCGGCCCAATGCGGCTGCCCGGTATATGCGTACCGGACAGTCCCGACTGATCGGGTTTCTCACAGACGAGGTTGCCCAGAACGCTTTCAACTACGACTTGATTATTGGTGCACAGCAGGCCGCCTGGGAACATGAAAAACTCCTGTTTCTTCTGAACACGGGCAACGATCCGCAGGTTGAGGCGCAGGCCATAAACATCATGCGCGATCATCAAGTGGAAGGCATCGTCTACGCGACGATGTACCATCGTGAGATCAAACGCTCCCAGTTCCCCGAAGACATTCCCGCAATCCTGGTCAACTGCTTCGCGGACGACCGGTCATTGCCATCGATTGTGCCGGACGAAATTAGAGGAGGGCGCCTGGCGACTGAAACGCTGCTTGCAGCGGGCCACCGGCGCATCGGGTTCGTCAATGTTGCGGCGAAAGAACCCGCACCGCTTGGCCGGTTAGAGGGCTACCGGCAAGCGCTGGCGAATGCCGGCATTCCCTTCGACCCGGCGCTGGTGCGCTTCATCGAAGAGCCGTTTGAGGGACTCGCAACCAGCACGTATGACTGCGTGCTGTCTCTTCTGCAGATGCACAACCCGCCGACGGGCATCTTCTGTTTTAACGACATGATGGCCTTGGGCGCTTACGATGCCATCCGCAAATCGAACTTGCGAATTCCAGAAGACGTCGCAATCGTTGGCTTTGACAATGTCGAAATTCTTGCCGCTCAAATCCATCCACCGCTGACGACGATCGAACTTCCCAACTTCGAGATGGGTCAGCTTGCCATTCAGATGTTACTGGGGGAGATGGATATCACTCAAGATGGGCAGCCCGTCCAGCATATGATCGAGTGTCCACTTATCGCACGGCAGTCCGTGTAACTATGAAACCCTTCGCTGGCTTTTCTGATGTGCTTGTGCTTCAAAGGGGCGATCGTCTCGGTAGGAGCGTCGGTACAGGGACCCCAGAAAGTCGCCCCTGACTTTGGCCGCAAAGATCAGTTTTTGCAGGCTCGTACCCATGCTATCCACTGGCCATGCTCTAGTGCCCATTTGTGATATGGAATTTCTGGTGAGAAAACGCGTGTCAAAGGAGGCGATATGAATGAATAGCCAAAAAGAAAGGGAGTAACTGCGCTGGCAGGCGCGCTACCCCCACAATAGTGCCGAAATGTCCCATCAGGCAGCTATTTGGACGTATTATATCGAAAAACTGTTCCAGACCGATGCGATCCAGATAGGCCTTTGTTTCCCGGCATTATCGTCTTTTTGGCAAACGCAGATATTCCGTTTCCGGCCAATTCTTGTGATTCCCTTCCTATGGAGGATGATAATGTTTAAGAAACACAATCTCTTTTCTATCGCTACCCTGCTGGCAGTTCTTCTCATTGTTGCGCAGATGCCTTTTGCTGCTGCGCAAGCGCCGAAGTCCGCTCTGGCCCAGTCCGATCAACCCAGCTGTGGGACTGAACCGGTCACGCTCAACGCCTACTTCGAGACGGGGTTCGACATTCCTTTCAAGCTCGCTGAAGAATTCACCAACCAGTACCCGAATGTGACCTGGGACATCAAGCAGGACCAGTTCACGAATCTGATCAACTCGACGCCTCGGCTGCTCGCCGGTGACAACCCGCCGGACCTTATCCGCCTGCCCACGATGGTCTCGTTCGCGGAGCAGGGGCTGCTCAAGAATCTGGACGACTACGCTGCGGCTTTTGGCTGGGACGAGTGGCCTGTACCCCAGCTCAATCAGAATCGCGTCGCTGAAGATGGTACGCGCGGCTCCGGGTCGCTCTATGCGATGGGCTTGAACTACAGCCTGACCGGTATTTTCTATAACAAAGAGCTGGCGACCCAGATCGGTATGACCGAGCCGCCCGCGACTCTCGCGGAGCTCGACGAGCTGCTCGCCGCAGCGAAGGACGCCGGGCTGCTGCCGATCATGCAGTGGGGCAGCGCCAAGAGCGGCATGGGCCTTGCCTTCCCGCTGCAGGCACTCATGGCATCCGTTGGCCCGGTCGAGCCGATCAATGACTGGATTTTCCAGAAGCCCGGTGCCACGATCGACACCGAATCGAATCTGGTCGCCGCCGAGCATCTCCAGCAGTGGATCGAGAACGGCTACTTCCCGTCTGATATCAATGCGATCGAGTACACCGATGCCAATGCCCGTTTCGGCCAGGGCGAGGGTGTATTCATTTTCAACGGGGACTGGCAGAATGCCGGGTACGATACGGATATGCCGGGCAACATCGGATTTTTCCTGATGCCGCCCGCCGAAGAAGGTGGTTCGCCTGCCGCCATGTCCGCGCCGCTGACATACGGCATCGCTGCCAACGCCGTGAACGCGGACTGTGCTGCGTTCTTCCTGAACTGGGTCGCTACGGACGACGCGGCGCGCCAGATCAATGTGGAAATCGGCGGGTCCAACCCGGGCGGCCCGTCGGGGCTTGAGATGCCCGCTGTGACCGAAGGTTCGGTCACGAATGAAACGTTGGCTGCCGGTGTGGTCGTCGGTGAAGCTGGTACGTCGATGGACTTCATTGCCAACTCGACCAGCGCTATCTTTGCGCAGGGCTGGACGCCCGAACTCCAGAAGATGGTCGGCGGCAGGCAAGATGCTGCCGGACTCCTCGAGGCCGTTCAAGCGGAATACGAGTTGGAACTCTCCGAGTAGCAACAGTGAGACGGGCGCAGGAGTACTCCTGCGCCCGTCAGATCGATGGTGACAGATGATTACATCAAACAAACGACTCGCATCTCTCACGGCTTCTCGGCGAATTTTACTCAACAAAGCATCTCAGCGAGAGATCATCATCGGCTGGTTGTTTGCCTTGCCTGCGCTGCTGATGTATGCGATGTTCGTGCTGCTGCCCTTTTTAATGAGCATCCGGTACTCGTTTTATCGCTGGAACGGCATCGGCCCTATGACCTGGGCCGGACTCGATAACTACCGGACCATTCTGGAGGTTCCCAGCCTGTTGGGGACCATCTCCAATGCGTTCCGGCTGGTCGTGTACTTCAGTTTTATCCCTGTGGCGCTTGGACTTATCGTTGCAAGCATCATGCAGCGCGTGGCCCCCGGGCGGCTTGGCGCTCTGGCCCGGACCATTCTGTTTCTGCCCCAAGTTATCCCGCTAGTTGCTGCCGGAATCATCTGGGGATGGCTGCTGGCCCTGCCGGGCCTGATCAACCAGGTTCTAAAATTTGTCGGCCTCGGCGCTTATACCCGGGCCTGGCTTGGCGACTTCGACTGGGCGCTCCCGTCCGTCGGCCTCATTGGCGTCTGGGTTTTGCTGGGATTCTGCACCGTCCTGCTGTGGACCGGCATGACGAGGCTCGATCCTGCCCTCTATGAGTCCGCGCGGATCGACGGCGCGAGCTGGTTCACGGAATTCGTCAAGATCACGGTTCCGCTGCTCAGGCACGAGATCGGGGTGTGCCTCACGGTCACGATGATCGCCGCCCTGGCCGCGTTCGATATCGTCTATGTTTCGACGGCAGGCGGACCCGGTAATTCTACGGCGGTTCCCGGTATCCAGATTTACATCCTTGCCTTCACCCAGCAGCGGATCGGGCTGGCATCTGCACTGGCTGTTATGCTCATGGCGTTGGTTCTGATTGTCGTGATTCCTATCCAGCGTCTGAGCCGGGAGATCACGTAATGACAATCGCTCGTGGTGAACTTTGGGGAGGGCGGACGCTGCTTATTGTGCTGATGGCGATCACGATTCTGCCCTTCATCAGCATCTTCATGACCGCGCTGCATCCGTCAGGATCAGTCCCCGGTGGGCTTGACTGGCCTGCGACTCCGCAGTGGGGGAATTTTGCCGAGGCGTTCAGAGTCGCAGAGATGTCCACGCTGCTCGCCTCAAGCGCGTTTATCGTCCTTGCCGTCGTGCCCATATCGCTTGCGATTTCGACGATGGCCGGTTTTGCCATCGGCCACCTGCGCATACCCGGTTCGCGCTTTCTCTTGTTCCTGTTCGTCTTCGGACTAACCCTGCCTTTCGGGGGGATCATCGTTCCGCTCTACTATCTTGAGCGCGACATGGGAATCTACAATACCCGGCTGGCGATCGTGCTGCCGCTGATCGGCCTCTACATGCCGTTCGCTGTATTCTGGATGCGCGCGCACTTCGTCAATATGCCGACCGAGATCTCGGAGGCGGCGCGCGTCGATGGCGCAAGTTTATGGAGCCTCTTCTGGCGCATTCACCTTCCGCTCGCGCGCGCACCGATGCTGTCGCTCGGCATTCTGATGTCGGTCTGGACGTGGAACCAGTTTCTCATCGCGCTCGTACTGGTCGAGGACCCAACACAGCGAACGATGGCCGGCGCGTTGGGCGCATTCCAGGGCCACTACGCGACTGACGTTCCGCTGCTCTGCGCCGGTACTATCCTGATTGTCCTGCCGACCCTCGTGCTCTTTATTCTGTTCCAGCGCCAGATGATCACGGCGCTGCTCCAGGGTTCGGTTAAGGGATGAATGGGAGCTTTGACAGCTTCTGCCGCGGCGCAGTATTTTATGAGAACTCCTAGGCGAGTCGAACCAATCTTTTCTGGCAGAACACTATGAAAAATCAAGTGCACTTGATCGCATACCCGAATCGCCTGGGCGGTTCTACGGTGGGGGATCTCGATAAGGTTCTGGCAGGACCGTTCGCGGGCCTGTTTGCTGGCGTGCATATCCTGCCTTTTTTCCTGCCCGTCGATGGGGCGGACGCGGGTTTTGATCCCATCGATCATGGTACGGTTGATCCGCAGGTAGGAAGCTGGCAGGATATTCAGGCGCTGGGAGAACGGATCGACATTACTGCCGATCTGATCGTGAATCACATCTCCGCCCAATCCCCACAGTTCAAAGACTTTCTTGAACGGGGGGATGCCTCGCCGTACCGGGAGATATTTCTGACGTACCGTGACGTGTTCCCGCAGGGTGCAACGGAACAAGATCTGGCTACAGTCTACCGGCCACGCCCCGGCCTGCCGTTCACCAAGCTCCAGGTCGAAGGAACGCCTCGTTTGCTGTGGACGACGTTTACCAGCGAGCAGGTGGACATCAACGTCAATTCTGGGGCGGGGTGGAATTACCTGCACTCGATCATGGACGTCTTTGCGGCGCACGGCGTGCGGACAATTCGCCTGGATGCGGTGGGCTATGCCTGCAAAAAGCAGGGCACAAGCTGCTTCATGATCCCGGAGACGTACCAGTTCATCCGGCGGCTTTCTGGTGAAGCGAAGGCCAGGGGAATGGAAGTGCTGGTGGAAATCCACTCGCACTACCAGAGCCAGATCGCCATCGCAAAGCAGGTGGATCGCGTATACGACTTCGCCCTACCGCCCCTGGTATTGCACGCCATCTACCGGGGCACCTCCCGGTATTTGAAGCGCTGGCTCGACGTCAGCCCGCGAAACGCCGTCACGGTGCTGGATACCCACGATGGCATCGGCGTGATCGATGTCGGCGCGGGGATCGTGGATGGTAACCACGTCGATGGAATTCTCCCTGAGAATGAAATCAACGAACTGGTGAACACCATTCACCAGCGCAGCCACGGGGACAGCCTGAAGGCGACCGGTGCATCGGCCAGTAATCTGGACCTGTATCAAGTCAACTGCACGTTTTATGATGCGCTGGGACGACAGGACGGCGAATACTTGTTGGCGCGCGCACTCCAGTTCTTCGCGCCAGGAATCCCGCAGGTGTACTACGTCGGCATGCTGGCAGGGCGCAACGACATTGCGCTGTTGGAGAAAACGGGCGTCGGGCGTGACATCAACCGGCATGCATTTTCTGAGGAGGAGATTCTTCGGCAAATGCAGCAGCCCGTGGTGAAGGGCTTATGCCGTTTGATCCGCTTGCGAAACACCCATCCGGCGTTTGATGGTGAATTCCGCATCCTGGATGCTGCCTCCGATTCAGCATTACGCCTTTACTGGTCGGCAGGGCCGGATTGGGCGGAACTCGATGTGGACTTCGAAACCCGAACATTCCGGATCGCATATTCGGACGGGGAGGGAAGCCGGACATTGGATTCCAGTACGGTCATGGAATCATAAATTCCACGAGCGCTTCATGCCAGTTCCCGTGTGCGGTTTTAAACTGCTGGCAGGCAGCAGGGTGCTGCGCTGATCTATGCGCGGCTCACGCAGGCGACGGTTGGTTGCCAGACTCGTTCTGCCTGCCGAGTTGAGTCTGTTACGTGGATGGCGTGGTACAGCGGGAGACGCCATAGATCGCGGGTTCAACAGGGTCGCATCCACGATGACTACAGAAAGTCGATTTGGAACGGGGATTTTGAAGGAAGAACAGAAACCCGCACTGGTTACGTAGCCAGTGCGGGTTTGACGGGCGCGACTAGATCCGCATTCTTGTAGTTCAACTGCGGTTCTCAATGGCTTTGCGGCCTCGCGCGCTAACACTCTTAGTGGTCTAATCCTAACGCACAACCAGGATCAGACTTTGTGGGGCAAGTCATAAGCTGCCCACACTAGTTTTCGCCCCAAATCCGGCATACGGTGCTGCTGAAATTGGAGAGACGGACCTGTACGCCGGTCTTCATCCAGGCTGCACCGGAACGAGCACCAGGGTATCCTTCAATCGTATAGAGACGATCCGGCGTAAGTCCCCGGGGATACAAAATAAGAGGCGTCGCCGGGTCCAATCGATGGAGCAAAAACGCGAACAATACGCCGGACATTTGATCCTTGCTCACATACTGTACCCCGGTGAAATCGTCCGCAGCGAGTGGGCCGAGCCGGTACATGTCGCCCTGTTGAACGATCGGGCGAATTTCCTTATAGAGCGCGATCCACTTTTTTGCCTCGGCGATCTCTTTTTCACCCCACCGGCGTAAGTCGGCCCCAATGCCCAACACGCCGCACATGCTGACATGAAAACGAAAATCGAGCGGCAGAAATTCTTCGCCCATGTCTGTCACCCAGGCCTCCATCGTGGATGCAGGAAACACGTGCGAAAAACCCGATTGAATAGCCAGGCGCGCGGTTGGGATCGTGTTGTCGCTCACCCAGATTTGATCGGCAAAACGTAGAATGCCCAGGTCGGCGCGCCCGCCGCCGCCAGAGCAGCTTTGCCAGACAACGCGAGGGTGACGCTGGCGCAGCGTTCCCCAGACACGATACACCCCCTGGACGTAACGCACCCAAAGCTCGCGCGGCTCGCCCGGAGCATCCGGCCAACCGGGTTCGCTGACGTTCCGGTTCATGTCCCACTTGATGAACGTAATGTTATTTTCGGCCAGCAGCCTGTCGATTTTCTCGATGATATAGTCCTGCACGTCCGGCTTTGCCATGTTCAGGATCAACTGGTGGCGGCCTTCGGTGCGCGGGCGTGTCGGAAAGTGGATCACCCAGTCGGGATGCTGGCGGTAAAGCTCACTGTCTGGATTGACCATCTCCGGTTCGATCCAGAGTCCGAAGTCCATGCCCAGTCGGTTAACCCGGTCGATCAGCGGGCCAAGACCGTTGGGAAACTTTTTCGCATCTGGCCACCAGTCACCCAAACCGGCATAGTCGTCTTTACGCCCGTGAAACCAGCCATCGTCCATCACAAACAGTTCGATCCCCATCTCGGCAGCGGTTTCGGCAAACTGCGCCTGAGAGGATTCATCCACATCAAAGAGCGTCGTTTCCCACGAATTGAACAAGACCTTGTGCGGAGCGCCGCCATGGGGCACAACCGTTTCCCGTATAAAATCGTGCAGGTGACGGCTTGCCGCCCCAAAACCCTGCTCCGTATATCCGGCAATGCTGCTGGGCGTCGTGAAGGTCTGCCCTGGCTCCAGCGACCAGCGGAAGTCCCAATCGTTGAGGCCGATATTTACGCGGGTTGAGGAAAAGTCGGTAACTTCAGCGGCTATTTTCCAGTTGCCACTCCACCCCAACACGCCGAACCACACCTCGCCGCGGTCCTCGTCGGCGGTTCCCCGATCAATGCCAAACCAGGGATTATGGTGGTGGCTGGTGGTGATGCGGCGGCTTTCCAGCACTTTTACGCCTTCCACCAGCGGCTCCCGGCGCAGTTGGAACTCGTTAGCCCATCGCCCGTTGAGGTGACTTAAGTAGTAGTGTTCCCCGATAGGTAAATGCCACTGCGCGGACCAGACGCGCTCCAGAGTGACCGGAGTATCGCCCTTGTTTTCGATCTCCACCCAACGCTCGATCAGATCGAACGCTTCCCACACGCGGTAATGCAGGGTTACGCTCAGGGGGTAAACCGCGTCGCACAGGTAGATTTTAAGTTCGCAGTCGGAGGCTTCGGCGCGCTCAAATTGAAGCCAGACGTCGCGCACGCCATCCGCAAATGCGACCTTCAGGCAGGGTTCCGTATATTCGGTTCCTGCGCCGGTGGAATATTCCTGCGGCACACGGTTACCCAGGCCGTCAAATGGAATATCCTGCAAAACATACGACCCGACAACCAGCTCTTCGCCGATCAAGTCCCCCGGATAATCGTCAGGGTAGGGCAGCTTTGCTCCCCAGTAGCGGTGAGCCAGCAACCCTGTGGTGTGCAGACCCAAGACATATGCAGTTTGATGTGTTTCAAGAATCCAAAGGCCCTCATGGGCGTAGATTGGCATACCCAAGTCTCCTTATTCCAGGGTACTTGACAAACCCAGGCTCCCTCAATATACTTTACTTATACGTATAAGTAAAGTGACTTGAGTAAAATGGCCCGGAAAAAAGTTACCAGCAAAGATGTCGCCAAGGCCGCTGGCGTCTCGCAAGCAACAGTGTCCTACGTTTTAAATAATGTCGACCGGGCGAACATCAGCGAAAAAACGCGGCTGCACGTTCAGCAGATCGCCCGCGACCTGGGGTATACGCCTAACGTGGTGGCCCGATCTCTTGTTCAGGGACGCAGCATCAATATTGGAATGGCGCTGTTCCATCCTCACGAGCAAATTTTCATCGACTCCTGGCTTCCAAACATCCTGACCGGTTTCGGCTCGGTCATTCAACAGTACGGATTTCGGCTGCTCGTCGAGCGCGTAAACGACAAGCAACAGTACGAGTCGATCATTAACCTGCTGCATGGCCATGAGGTTGCGGGGATGGTGGTGCAGTCTACCCTGGGCAGTGAGTTCATTTCCACGGAGCTGATTAACCAGGGGATCCCGGTCGTTATCTTTGGCAGCCTGTCGGAACACATCCATTATTCGGTCAGTTCAGACAACCTAACCGGTGTACGAACCCTGATCAATCATTTGATCGGGCTGGGACACCAGCGAATCGCTTGTATCAGCTACGCACCCGAAGGGACGGTTGAACATGCGTCGGATCGTCTGACGACCTATTACGAAACCCTGGCGGCGGCAGGTATTTCACCGGATCCATCCCTGGTGCGTTTTGGTGCGTTTGATCCCTTCACGGGTTACGAAGCTATGCGCGATCTTCTGCGGTGCAAGCCACGGCCAACGGCGGTCTTTGGGATGAACGACACCATGGCAATCGCCGCGATGGCTGCCATCCAGGAAGCCGGGCTGCGCGTACCTGAAGATATCGCAGTAGTCGGATTTGACGACGATCGGTTTGCGGCCTTCACCACACCGTCCCTCACAACCATTCACGAATCGCAGCGCGAAATCGGTCATCACGCCGGAGAAATGTTGATCGACCTTCTCAATGACGTCAAACCTGCCGTTCCTAACCTGATCCTGCCTACCCAGCTTGTTGTCCGTAAGTCCTGTGGAGCGCATCTGACCCAGCAAGATCTCGTGCCCTGACCTGACTTACTGCAACTAGATCCGGTCTTTTTTTAAGCTTTGAAAAGGACTTCATTTTTCATGTCCGGCAGTAAAGCGCGCAGTCAACCAAAAAGCTTCATTCTACCTGAACTACTGAACCGGCTCAGTAACAATGAGGCTCTGATCGGCTATCTGTTCATCCTGCCCAGCCTGATCGGGTTTACCATCTTCTTCGCCTATCCCGCTATCCGCGCTGTTTACATCAGTTTTTTGGACTGGAATCTGCTCACAGACGCCAAATACGTCGGCCTGGATAATTATCGGACCCTGTTCAGCGACAAGCGGTTTTCAGACTCGCTCCAGGTGACGGTGCTTTACGTCTTGTGGAACATCCCGCTGCAAACGGCGTTGGCGATCTTCATGGCCGTAATGCTAGAGCGGTTCAGCACCACCGTGTCCTCTATCATTCGCGGCATTATGATCCTGCCCTGGCTGATGCCGAACGTCGTTGTCGCGCTGTTGTGGCTGTGGATTCTCGATCCTTCGATCGGCCTGATGAATGAATTTCTGAAAGTCGTGGGGATCGGGAAACAGCCCTTCATGGGGTCGCCCAGCGAAGCAATCCAATCCATCGCAGGGATCAACATCTGGCGGCACGTCGGCTATACGTCCATCCTCATCTTCGCCGGATTAAAAACGATCCCCAAGTCGCTCTACGAAGCTGCCGCGATTGACGGCGCGGGCGAGCTGACGCAGTTCCGCAAAATCACCATGCCGCTGCTCCGCCCCGTGCTGGTGTTCGTCCTGGTGACGTCGGTCGTCGGTTCTTTCCAGGTCTTTGACACCGTTGCGGTGACCACCGAAGGCGGCCCCGCCGGTTCGACGCGAGTCATCATCTACTACATTTACCAACAGGTCTTCGAGCGTCAAATCAAGATGGGACTGGCGACGGCAGCCTCAGTGGTGTTGTTCTCCATTCTGATCACCGTCACGATCGTCCAGATGCGCCTGCTGCGCGCCGGTGAATCGGACCTGGCGGACTACCAGTAGATCGGGGAGAAGCTGACATGACTACCTCTCGGCAAGCGGCGAGCATCCAGTTGCCCAACCTGATGCGAGTGCACAGGGGAAGAATCCTGCCTTACCTGGCGCTGTTGATCTTGTTGTTTATCACGTTGTTCCCGTTTTGGTGGGTGCTCCGCACCGCGCTAACCAGTCCCGCGTCGGTGTTCAGCCATACGTCCAGCCTCATGCCGGTCAACCCGACGACGCAGAATTTCGAGCGTGTTCTGGGGCTGATCGACACGAAAGATTTGATCGGTGAGGGCGTCGTAACCTCCTACATGTCCACCGCCACACTTGATTTCTGGGTGTTCCTGCGGAACTCGTTCATCGTGTCGGGTACGATCACACTGGGGCAAACGTTCTTTAGCTCGTTGGCGGCCTATGCGTTTGCGCGGATCAAGTTCCCGTTGAGAGACAAGATATTTTTCATCTATCTGACCGGCCTCATGATCCCAAGTATCGTGATGTTCATTCCGAACTTCGTGTTCATCCGCCAGCTAGGGTGGATCGGCACGTACCAGGGCATCATAGCGCCCACGTTTTTGATGACGCCATTCGCCGTGTTCTTCATGCGCCAGTTCTTCCTGGGATTGAACAAAGACCTGGAAGAAGCCGCCACGATTGACGGCGCATCCAGGTTGGGCCTCTTCTGGCGCATCGCGCTGCCGCTGGTCAAAGGCCCGATCCTGACGCTGGCAATTCTGACCTTTATCGGAAGCTGGAATGAATATCTCTGGCCGTTGTTGGTGGGACGTGACGAGGATGTGCGCGTGCTGACCGTCGCGTTGGGTATTTTCCGTGAGCAAACACCCCAAGGCTCGCCCGATTGGGCCGGGCTAATGGCCGGGACGGCGGTTTCGATTGTGCCCGCCATCGTTATTTTCGTGTTCTTCGGTCGCAAGGTCGTGGACTCCATCCAGTTCTCAGGTTTTAAATAAATCGTTCGATCTCAGCTTGCCGAGCTGAACCATCCTATCAAGTTACGATATATAAAGGAGCACTACTATGAAAGTTCCACGCACCGCAGTTCTGATTATTCTAGTACTCGCAATGGCAGTACCGATTATGGGCCCGGTCCAGGCTCGTCAAGATGTGACCATCAGTTACTGGCTCTGGGATAACAACCAGCTCCCGGCCTATACGGAATGCGCGGACCAGTTTATGGAAAGCAATCCCGGCATTACCGTTGAGATCGAACAACTCGGTTGGGGCGATTACTGGTCGTCCATTCAGTCCGGCTTCATCACGGGTGATGCGCCGGATGTCTTCACGAACCACCTTGCGAAGTACCCTGAGTTCGTCGCGCTGGAACAGCTCGTCGATATTCAGCCCCTGGTCGAACGCGATGGCGTTCCCACCGATATCTACTATCCTGGTCTGGCCGATCTTTGGGTCAAGGATGGCGCACGTTACGGTCTGCCGAAGGACTGGGACACGGTTGCCGTCGTCTACAACGCCGACATGCTCGAAGCGGCGGGAATCGATCCTGCCACCATGGATGAGTGGACCTGGAACCCAGAAGATGGGGGCACTTTCGAGCAAATCGTTGCTCAGTTGACGCTGGACGCCAATGGCAACAATGGCCTCAGCCCGGACTTCGACAAAGAGAATGTCGTTCAGTACGGCTTTGCCGACGACTGGCCCACCGCTGCCGGTTACGGCCAGACCTCGTACAGCGTGTTCACCGCTTCGACCGGCTGGGCCTACAATAACGGCCTGTGGGGCAACGAATACTACTACGACGATCCCCGCTTCGCCCAGACGATCCAGTGGATCGCTGATCTGTGGCTGAAGAAGGGCTTCGTTCCTCCGTACGAGGATGTGTCGGGGTTGGGTTACTTTGCGCTGTTCCAGTCGGGCAAGGTAGCGATGACCACGGATGGTTCGTGGATGATCGGCAGCTACCTGGGCAGCGAATTCCCGGTCGGTTTTGGCCGTCTGCCTATCGGCCCTGAAGGGCGCAAGAGTATGTTCAACGGTCTGGCCGACTCCATCTGGGTTGGCAGCGAGCACCAGGAAGAGGCGTGGCAGTGGGTGAAGTACCTCTCATCGGCAGACTGCCAGAACATCGTGGGACAGTCCGGTGTGGTCTTCCCCGCCATCCCTGAAGCCGCTGATCTCTCGCTCCAGGTACGTGCAGACGCGGGTATTGATGTAAGCGCCTTCACCCTGCAGGCAGCGGAAGAGGGCGGAACCTTCTTGTTCCCCATTACCGACTTTGGTGGCGAGATTACCGTCATCATGCAAGAGGCGATGGATCGGATCGCTCTCGGAGAAGTTGACGCTGAGACGGCACTCAAAGAGGCTAACGAAGAGGTCAACGCCCTCTTCGAGTAATTTTAGCATACTGCTCGGCAAGCTCTAGAAATGCGACATTTGCGCCGCTTTAGGATCAGGCGGCGCAAATGTTTTTTTAACTCGGTTTTACAGCCGGTGGATCGGGTCACAGGTAAACTGATTATCGACGATGCGCCAGTTATTGACCGGGCTGGCATCCTGGAGCGTATCCGGCAAGAGACAATCAGGGGGCTTAAAATGCGATCGGATGCATGAAGCGCTTGATCACTGCCATCCCCATCGCGGTCGTCTGCGGCTCGCCGCTGCTCTCGTCGATATTCATCAGCGGCAGGAATATCTGCCCAAGTTGGTTAGGGGCGCATTTCGGTAGCTCGCAGAAGACCGTTTCGCGGTGCTCGCTAATTGCGCCTTCCATCAAGTGCACGCCAACGGCATTGCGGCAGTTAAGGGTGTTACAGCAGCCGAGATCACTACTGGTCCGATTTGACGTGGTTTCCTCAAGGGCAACCATATCCTCAGTAAGCCCGGGATCTCGTCGCTGACGGTGAGGCGCGTTGTAGAGGCGTATGCGCCCCCAACCTTGGGATTCCGCATTGCGCCGCATGACTTGCGGCGCACCTATGCCAAACTGGCGCACAAAGGGATCAACCGGATTGTTCGGTCCGCATTGGGCATGTTCCTCTTATAGCGACTGCGCAAACATGGTTTGATAAAGTGAGTTTCCAGGATCGTCCTGGGTGCGAAGCCCTGCGTGACGGCGATAATGGCACAGAATTTCATATTGACCCTTGCTCTGAAGTCGCATACGCTGGAATGGGATCGAATACCCATCTTGGCATGCTCTACACAAGGAGAGAAGACAGTGAACCGCATTGCACGATTGCTCTTGCTGGTCGTCCTGCTATTTGGAGGGATGGTAGGAGGCGCTTCTGTGTCGGCTCAAGGCGATGGCGGATACGACGAATACGTTGTAACCCTTGAGAACGACATCGTGGCGACGGTGGTCGAGCCTGCGGCTGACGGCCCCGTGCCGGCGGTCCTGATGCTGCACGGCTTCGGCAGTTTCCGCGATGAAGTCGGCAATATGTACCAGCGGCTTGCCGCCGAACTCGGGCAGCGCGGGATTGCGTCCATCCGGATCGACTTCCGGGGGTGGGGCGAAAGCGGCGGTGGCATGGAGAACAGCACGCTGACCGGAATGGTCGAGGATGCAGCCACTGCCTACGATTACCTGCTGACCCAGCCGTTTGTCGATAGCGCGCACCTCGGCGTTCTGGGCTTCAGCCTGGGCGGGCGGGTCGCTATCGTCACAGCGGCGGAGCACCCCGACGGGTATCAGTCGATGGCGCTATGGTCCACGGGCGGCAATATCAGCCCTGACTTTCTGGGGCAGGAGGCGCTCGATACCGCGCAGGCGGAAGGGCAGGTAACTGTCGATCTGGGTTTCCGTGAAGTGACGCTCGGGGCGGACTTCTTCGAGAGCATGACGGCTTATGACGTGGAGGAGGAGTTCGTTAAATACGCCAACGCCTTCCTCGTCATTGCAGGCACGGAGGACGAGTCTCACGATTACCTGAACTGGTATCTGGAGAACGCCCAGGGCGAACTGCGGGCTGCGTATGGAGTCGAGGGCGCTGACCACATCTACGGCGTACTGGGTGATGACCAGACATACGCCGATTCTGTCATCACGACAACCGCCGACTGGTTTGTGATGACACTGAAGTAGCAACCGGCTGCGAAATAATAAAAAGGCCGCTCGGATATTCCGGCGGCCTTTTTTTGTCGCCGTGCACAGGTGCTCAAAGGACGTTCAGACGCGCTGTACGGCCTGCCGCGGGGCCGAAAGGTTTGGGTTCTAAGAGGCCATTTGAAAATTAAGCAGTGAGACATTTGAGCAAGGTATGGATCG
>NZ_DAISHJ010000009.1:0-6292 GCF_036822615.1 Aggregatilinea sp.
CCACCACCGCCCGGAGTCTCACTTTATGAGTGGTATAGAGTCTGGGGGCAGGTCATATCCATTTCTCTGATATGTACATGCGCGCTCATCTTTCCCTCACTGTTCTTTTATAATCGTAATGCGTATTGTAGCAAAACAAACTTGATACTAGTATAGATGCATTACTAGACTACGCCATCCCTTCGTTCGCGATCTTTGCCGCTTCCACGTACCGCCGTGGCATGGCGAGGCTGGACCAGCCGCCCGCTTCCTGGAGCCGGAGCACATCGACCTTGGTGGCCCAGAAGGTCGCCCAGTAGTGGCGACAGTCGTGCGCTGACAGCCCTTCCAGCCCAATCTGCTCCCCAAGTTCCTTCACGCGTTTGGTGATGCCGCGCTCGCTCATCCCGGTGCCGGTCAGCGTACCACCCTTGCGGCTGGCCCGCAGCAGCTTGCCGGTGGTCGGCGCATCGCCGGAGGCGATCCAGGCTTGGACGGCGCGCAGGGTGTCGGCGCTGAGCTTGTGCGTCTGGGTCTGGTCCACTTTGGCTCGGTAGAATCGCATCTCACCTGCTTGAAGATCGAAGCTGGTGACCTCTAAAGCAGCGACTTCACCTACACGCAAGCCATGATCGATCAGCAGGCACATGAGCAGCCGGTCACGGCGGCCCTGTGGCGTATCCGGCTGGGCCTTGAGGCGCTGCGCCTGTTCCTGCTCGATATGCACAGCCTGGGCCTTTTTCTCACCGCGACGGGTGACCTCACGCCGCCCATCCATCCGGCGAGACTCCTTCTGGCTGTATCCGGCAACAGTTCGGATGAGGGCCAGCTCCTGCGCCTCGATGGCCCCCGCTTTGGCCGCGAGCTTGGCGTACGTCTTCACCGTCGACAGGCGGACGTTGATGCTGCCCATCGCGTCCCCCTGGGCAACCATCCACTTGACGAACCCTTCGACGATGCCCCACGTCAACCCGCGCCACGCATCGGGGTCGTGCTGAAGATCGTGGGGCGATAAACCCGCCGCAAGGAGGTACTCCCGGAACCGGTCGAGATCGGCCCGCTGCCGCCGGATGGTGTTGGTAGCCTTGCGGCTCAGATAATCGGTGAAGGCGTTCTGGGCCGCGTGGTAATTCGCGGCCTGACCCGCGTGGATTAACTCACTGGAATCGGGCTCAACTGGAGTAGGGAGTAGTGCGTTTTGCTCGGTCATCAAACGTCCTGTGGAAGGGTGAATAGGTTCTGATTTCATTGAAAAATCGGTACTGATTACCGCTTATTTTAGTGCGCCGGACGGGGCTAAACAAGCCTCGTTTTGGGCAGCCGGTTTCTTCAGAACCCCGGGGATTCATTCCTGGGGTTCTTTTATTTCCTGCGCAGGAAAGTATGTCCTCCGAGTTTGCACTACACGACACCGTTCGCATCGTCGCCCACACCCTCGATATGCAGCCCTATGACGGGCTCGTCGGGCGTATCGGCCTGACCGGCGGTCTCCGCTGGGCCGAGCGCGCGGATTACGGCGTCAGCGTTACACCACCCGGCAAACGCCACAGCCTCTACATCTTCTGCCATCCGCACGAGATGGCGCACGTGGAGCACGCTCGCGACGCGCACCCCTCCTGGGCCGAGATGGCCGCGCAAGGGAGCGGTACCGCTCGGAAACGGGGCCGGTTGGGGCGTGCGTAAGTTGGATTCTGGCATCTGAAATGAGGACCCCTTATGGCAAACGAACGTCGCGAAAGGGATATGCAGGAACCGCTGAATGGGGCAGAACACGCGGCAGTCGAGGACCTGTGCAGCATTCTGTCGCGCGTGCTGATCCGTCTGTCATCGGAAACGGAAAGCCGTGACATGCAGGAAGGCTCGAATGACTAAGCGTGCGGCGGCATACGTGCGGGTATCGAGTGAGGAACAGACCGAAGGCTGGAGTATGGACGGCCAGGAGCATGCCATCCGCGATTATGCGGCGCGGAACGACTACGAGATCGTGAGCGTGTACACCGACGACGTCACGGGCAGCAAGGACAAGCGTCCCGGTTTCGAGCAGATGCTCATGGATGCTCACAGCAGCCTGTTCGAGGCGATCATCGTGTTCCACACCTCACGCCTGTTCCGCAACGTGGCATTGGCGCGGCGCTACAAAGACCTGCTGCGCAATAAGCTCAACATTGACGTCATCTTCATCAACCAGCCCATCGTGTCGCCGGACGATCCCGCCGCCTTCATGATGGAAGGCATCAACGAGCTGTTTGACGAGTACTACCTGCACCAGCTGCGGTTCTGGACCTCACTCGGTAAACAGACTCGCGCGCAGCAGGGTATGTGGAACGGCACGCTGCCGTTTGGCTACATCACCGACCCGGAGACAGGGCTGCCGGTACCGCATCCCCAGAACGCCCAGGGCTTGGTGATGGCCTTCGAAGCGTATTCGACGGGGCGGTATACGGACCAGCAGATTGCGGACCTGCTCAACCGGGAAGGATACCGGACGACGGGCAACTGGGGCGAGCGGTTGTTCACCAAGGACACCGTCAACCGGATGCTGCAGAACGTGTTTTATCTGGGGCTGGTGAAGTACAAGGGCCAGACGTTCCCGGGGCAGCAGCCACCGTTGATGGAGCAGGAGTTGTTCGACAAGTGCCAGGAAGTGCGGGCACGACGGGCGAACAAACGTCGTGCGCTCGGCGCCCAGAAGCAGATCTACATTCTGGCAGGCCTGGCACGCTGCGATAAGTGTGGTCTCACGATGCGTTGTGGTGCGACGAGCAGCGGTCAACGGTTCCGGTACTACCGGCACATGCCCGCAACGCGAGGGTACGAGTGTGTTGTGCCCAGCAAGTCGATTCGCGCGGATCTGCTTGAGGACCAGCTCTCCGAGCTTATCGGGGACATCCACTTACCTGACGCATGGCGGCACCGCATTGAAGAACTGGCGGGTAACACCGATCAGCGAGAGGCGGTTCTGCGTGAACGGGAGCAGTTGCAGGAGAGGCTGCGACGGTTGAAGCAGATGTACCGTGACCTGGTGATCGACGACACGGAGTACCGGCGAACGCTTGAGGATCTGCAATCACGCATGGCGGGGCTCGTCCTGCCGAATAATCCTCACATCGTGCGGGCAGGGGAGTACCTTGAGACGCTTGGGCCGCTATGGCGTGAAGCGACGCTCGCTGAACAACGGGATATCGCGCGGGTACTGTTCAAGTCGGTGTACCTGGACGTTGAGGCAGGCTACATCGTCGCCATCGAGCCCGTTGCGATCTTTCGTCCTCTGTTCATCGAGTTTTGCAGCGATCTCGGTGTAGAGATCCGGTAAGTCAATTTGCTCCTGCCAGGGTAAGGAGTGTCAGGCGTGATCTGGCACTCCTTATTTTTTGAATCGGAGCATCGTGGTTGCTGCCTGCCAACACGCTTGCAGCCACAACTTTTCCGGCTCGTTGAGCACGAGGTTAGGGACCTTGCCGTCCGTGACAGTCTGCGGGTTCTGCCAGCCAATATCCCCGAACCACAGAGTCCCGGTGTTGGTCTCGTAGTCGTAGACAAAGACCATCTGCTCACCATACTCGTTTTCGAAGTAGCTGTGATAACGATTTGGTGTGTTGCCATCGATTTGAGGCGGGGTACCGCTGTCGGCCACATGCTTGTTGAGGACTTGAAACAGGTTGCCTTGATTCACTATTTCTTCTCCGGATCGCTTTATGTCAAACGCTGATTTGCGGACATCTAAAGTGGGATGAAAGCAGTTTGCTGACTAGGCAAGGTTACTATGCATTCATTTGTACCCTGAATTGATCATACAAGAATTATTACCAGGGCGGAAAAAATTCGTCTCATAAGATGTTTTGATCCTCGCCCGATGGAAAAGCAGGCGGCTGTTCCCTGGAGCATTCCCAACTACAGAAGCCACACTCTGGACATATGAGTTTTCCACAATTAGGGCAATAATCTACATCACCCAAAATTAAAGGTGTATAACCACATTTGCGCCCACCTATCCATCCACCACAGTGAGCAACTAATGTCTTCCACAAAGTATCTGCTTCGGTTTCTTTGCCCTGTAGAATGTTAAGTTCTTTTAGACGGAAAATATGAAAACGGCGTATATCCGCTTGTTTAGCCTGCCAAAGAGTGGTGAGTGTATCAACTAATACTTCAACTGTTTTTAGAGGGTCGTGGATAAATAGTGGCATGTCCGAACTGCAACTATCAAAAAATAGTAACCGTCTGTAATCTTGCGGCTCGTAATTCGAAACCCCTGTAGGTAAGGTTGCCATTTCAAGGAAATGCGAAAGTATCGAGCAAAATAAAAAGGGTAGGGAAAGGCCTATCTGCTTCTTCCATGAATTTATCTTGGAGATCAGCGCTAATTCCCATTGTTGCAGCAATCCATCTGCCCAAGATGCTTCAAAGTCCATTTCTGCAGCGATCAAGAGTGGCAGGACATTTGCACTTGGATTTACGAGATCGTTTTTTCGTTTTTGCCAGACTCTCGCAATCCTCGAATCGGATAAGAACCATTGTTGCGCCTCTGCAATTGAAGGATCGCGGTGTTGATAGAAGGCGGATGAAAATTCGAATATCCAGGGTGGAAGGAATTGGTTGTGATTGCTTAGAGCAGAAAAATCGATTTTTAGAAAACCGGTTTTTTCAAACTCATGTTTCAGTAGCGAAATCCTACTTAAAGACGTTCCACCTAGCACAGTAACTCCTGTATCGCAATGGGCAGCGCTTGGCTCAAGTATGTGACATGGCCATAGATATTGAGAAAGCACCCCCACTATAGCCACATGTTCGTTTAGCTGGTTTTGTTTGAAACGAGGGATACAGTGTTCGGTGTATGCATCCTTATTCCATTCTGACCGCCGAGAATTCTTTACATCAATCGGGAAACCATCGATCTCAAGATCATGTGTTCTCCAACCCAATGTCTGAGGTTCTCTCAACTGCTTAATGGCGATATCCTCAACAGTAAATCCATAGTTACGTAAAAAGGTTGCGGCAGCTTTTTCTGCAGATCGTGCAGATAGTAGTCGGCCTAGTTCTGTATGTTTTTCGAATTTCTCTTGAATAAAGGCTTTATCAATATGACCAGTTGAGAAATTTCTGAGGTCAGGGGAATTGCTCCACTGTAACGCCAATTCAATATCCGAAGAACTAAGAATTGGATGATCGATTTCTGCTTGTATTTTGGTTTTCAGTATACGTTTTGACAGTTCTACCAACGGAGAAATGTAAACTCCGAATTCCCGTCTTCTGGCCCGTTCGATATCAAGTGCTTGACGACGTTTTCGTTCCGTTTCCAAGGCCAATTTCTGACCTTGCTTTATTGCATCATCTAGTTTTTCGGATGCTTCAATTGGCTTGAAGTCATGTGTAATCGTGTTTTGAAAGATATGACATCGTGTACGATCACTGTACTTTACATAAAAAAAGGGCCTTTCAATTTTAATCACAGTGCCTGTGCCGAATTTTTTATGCTCGACTTTTTCCCCAACTAACGTCCCCAACGATAGATAGTGTTTTTGAATGTAATGCCTAAGTTCGTTCCACTCAATTAGCATGATAAACCTCAGCCAAGTAATTGTTCTATTGGTGCATAACATATTGATTAATTATATAGCTGTTTCAAGAGTAGATTGAGGTTCTCCATCACTATATGTGAGTATGCACTGTGGAGATAAGCAGAAGTATTCAGATTTAGGCGACGGGGGAGTCCTAGATTGTGCAACAAAAAAACACGAGGCATTTGCCTCGTGTTTTTCAGTGATCCTATACGGGAGCGACGGGCTTGGAACCCTCACCGACCGCGCCGTATTTACGTGGAAATCGAAGCAATATCGCTTCGTGTTTCCAAAAGTCCTTGTCGCATAGAGCCGATTATATGGTATCAGTATACAGAGGGTTCCCATGATAGACAACCTGCGTCCACTCACTCAAGAACAACGGCAAGCGGCACGTCAGGCTGCTCGCCAAGCGGTGATACGATCTATTGGCCCGCGACCTGCGCGAGAGCATTTCGCCCATCACACGATAAGCAAATATCCTCCGTCCGTTACCAGGCTCATCAGCATCTTGTGTATTGTCTTGCTGCTGGCTGCATTCACGCCTTCCGCCATCCGTCTCTACGTGATTGGCTCCCAAACCTTCGGCCAGGCAATTAGTAATTCAGTGGCGATGACTGCTGTTGGGCTTGCGACTGTGCTGTCCGCTGAAGTCGGCCAGGTTGTGTTCTCGCTGGCTTTGGCGACGCTTGGGACTAGCCGGTCTTCTCGAAGGCTCTTATATATCTCGATGACCATCGCCACAATTCTGGCTT